>JANLSA010000243.1:0-4576 GCA_031362085.1 Bacteroidota bacterium
AAAATAACAGGTGTCATATGCTGCACAGAAATTCGAACTGCTTCATACGCTACATCAAAACAATCGCTTGGCGTGGATGCTGAAATTACTGGCATCGGGCATTCGCCATTTCTTCCATAATACGCCTGTAAAAGATCGGACTGTTCTGTTTTTGTTGGCAATCCGGTTGATGGGCCGCCTCTTTGAATATCTATTATTATTAACGGTATTTCGAGCATGACTGCCAATCCCATTGCTTCTGCTTTTAATGCCATACCCGGACCGGAGGTTGTAGTAATAGCTAATGCACCACCATACGAAGCACCGATGGCAGAAGTAATTGCAGCTATTTCATCTTCTGCCTGAAAAGTTCTTACGCCAAAGTTTTTATACTTTGCTAAGTCATGTAAAATATCGGATGCCGGTGTAATTGGATATGAGCCGAGAAATAAGGGTAATCCACTTTTTTGCGAAGCGGCTATTAAGCCCAATGATATTGCCTGATTACCCATAATGGAACGATAAGAGCCGGGTTCCATTTTTGCTTTTTCCACTTTGTATGTTGTGGTAAAAGTTTCCGTTGTATCGCCATAGTTAAACCCTGCTTTTAGTGCTTTTACATTGCTTTCAAAAATTTCTGGCTTCTTACCAAACTTATCTTTTAAAAACCCAATTGTGTTTTCCATATCCCGGTTATACATCCAGTATAAAAAACCAAGCACAAACATATTTTTGGCTCTGTCTTTTTCCTTCTGTCCCATCGTTATTTCTTTCAATGCTTCACGGGTCATTTTGGTAACATCCATTTTTATTACTTCATAATTACCGAGACTGTTATTCTCTAAAGGGTTTTCACCTTCCGGGTAATTTGCAAGACGTAGGTTTCTTGAATCAAAGCCATCAATATTGGCAATTATTTTCCCGCCTTTTTTTAATGCTGTAAGGTTTACTTTTAATGCAGCAGCATTCATTGCCACTAATACATCACATGCATCACCAGGGGTAAAAATTTTATCGCTTGAAAAACGTAATTGATATCCACTCACCCCGGGCAGGGTTCCTATCGGGGCACGAATCTCTGCCGGAAAATCAGGAAAGGTGGCGAGATCAATACCCATCATAGCCGTATTATTTGTAAACTGAGAACCGGTCAACTGCATACCATCGCCACTGTCGCCGGCAAATTTGATAACTACATCATGTAATGTTTCTTGTGTACGTGCCATATTGGTAAAAAGTTATTTTGCGAATTTAAGACAAGTTGGCTTTGGGTTGATAAATATGGGGGTAAAAAAGAAAAATACTTCTTGTGTGATATTGCCAGTTTGAAATAAGCCGTTGAGGATATAACTCAAACAACAAATTTCAAGGTTACTTTGATATTGAAAGCTGAACTTTATTTTATTAAAAAATTTTACAATTAGTGCTAAAAGCTTTGATAAAAAAAAGTTGTCCCGATACAACGGGACAACTTTTATATTTTTCTGACCTTCTTATTATTTATTTCCACCTATACCCATTCCGCCACCTTCGGTACGTTTCTTTTCTTCTTCTGATGCATCTTTCCGTTGTTTAGCTGCTTTTACCTGGCTGCTGCCAAAGCGATAAGAAAAATTTATTTTAAACTGACGGCTTTCAAAATTTCCACTGGCTATGGTGAGTTGACCTGCAAAATTGCTGCTTCCTTTCCAATTTAAAGTTTTGAATATGTCACTGACTGATGCCTTCATGGTTCCTTTCCCATTGAAAATTGTTTTTTGAACTCCACCATCTATAAACCAAATTGAATTGCTTTTAAAAGTTCCTTGCCAGATACTTGGCGAACTATAAACACCACTTACTTCCGCAGTCCAAACCTTCTTTTTTCCAAACTTCAAACTGTGCTGCATGAAAACCGAATAAGAAAACACATCAAGGTTTACGTTTCTGTTACCACCACCAAAATCAGCTTTGTATTTTGAGTACGAAGTATTCAGGTTCGTAATCCACATATAATTCTTATACATAAATGGATAACTCACATTCAAACTCACAATATCCTGTGTGGCAAGGTTTTTTTGTGTCATAAATGATTTTGATTTCTCAGTCGTATCTACCAATTGAGTGAATATGTCATTTACATGGCTATAATTCAATCTGAAATTCAGTTTGTATTTATAAATATGTGTAAGCCCGAAACTGTTTGTGTACTGTGGTCTTAAATCAATATTTCCTTTCATGAAAACATAATCATTCAATTTCATTTCAAATGGATTCAGATTCTGATACGCCGGACGATCAATTCTGCGACTGTATGAAAGACTCCATTGCTTCATTGGGTTTTTATTAAATGTAATAGCTGCACTTGGAAAAAGATCTGTGTAATGTCTTTTGTCAGTTGTTTTAGAAGATGTGTTAATACTGGCATCATTATTCAATGAATAGGATTCTCCGGTTCTGTTCGTGTTTTCTACCCGTAATCCAGCTTGTATTAAAAACCCTTTGTAGCCTTTATTAAAATTTACATACGCAGCATTAATATTTTCTTTATAATCAAATTGATTGCTACGGGCAAGATCAATCACTTTTGAAGCGCCGATAACATTATAACGTCCAAAATTATTTTCTGTGCTTACAATAGATGATTTTAAACCAATTCCTAATTTTCCACCTTTGAAATTTTGTTCATAATCTGTTTTCAAAGTATAAATATCTATATCGGTTGGAGAAATAAAATTATAGATTGTGCTACTTAGTATAGTAGATAAGGTTGGGTCGTAATAGATATTGGGCTGGTGCTGATTGGTATTAATTCTGAAAAGACCGTAGTCAGCATCCACATTCAATTCATGCCCTGCTGTATCTGCAAACCGGTAATTGACATTAAAGTTTACGTTGTTTCTTTCAGCATCAGTTGTATTATCCCCTTTTAAAATCCTGTCTTTTACACCAGTTGGCTTGTAACTAATATCGGTTGTTCCATTGGTCTTCATTTTTGTATCATTAATGTTTCCATTCATAAGAAAACCGAGTGTACTTTTTTTACTCAAAGTATAATCCAAACCCGTTTTAAAACCATGACTTGTATTTCTGCTATCCATAATATTTTTACCATTAAATAGCGTATCTAACAAATCACGATATAAATTAAACACCATACGATTTGTACCATGGTTATAATTATAATTACCAAAAAAGTTTACATTTTTATTTCTACTGTTAAATGAAATGCCAGAATTATATTTTCCAAAAATGCCAATATTATAACCGGCATTCACCGATCCATTTGTACCAAAAGCTTTATTCTTTTTTAATTTAATATTAATAATGCCTGCATTACCTGCTGCATCATATTTAGCTGATGGGTTGGTGATAAGCTCTATTGATTCTATTTGTGATGACTGAAGGCTTTTTAAAAAAGCCGTTAAATCAGCTCCAGATAAAGGTGAAGGTTTGCCGTCAATATAAATAGCAACACCGTTTTTACCGGACATACTGATATTATCATCTTTGTCTAGTGAAACACCTGGAGATTTTCTCAGCAGTTCCAATGCATCATTTCCTGTTGCATTTATCGTTCCTTCTATGTTTAAAATAGTTTTATCAGCCTTTACTTCTATCATTGGTTTTTTTGCAACTACAGTTACGTTTTGCAAATTTGATGAAGGCTTTGTTAACGAAAGTTCAGGAAGATTAACCTCTCCGGAACCTGATAATTCAAAAGTTGAAGAATAAACAGGCATAAACCCTACATAGGTTGCACTTATTAAATAACTGCCGGGTTTTGTGGTTGAAATATTGAATTTTCCTTCTTTGTTTGTTACACCGAGTTTCGCAATAGAAGAATCTTTGGCATTCAGTAAAGAAATGCTTGACTTTTCAATCGGTTTGCCTTCGTTGGTTTTTACAATTCCTGTTACCTGTTGTGCAAAAGTGAACGTAGCCAGGAAAAACATACTCACAATTCCAGTTAAAATTTTTTTCATTTTATTTTTTGGTTTTTTTGTTTTCAGGCGCAAACATAAATTGCAATCGCATGACATAAAAGTGATTCCCGACAAATGGCATATTCGTTTGCATGAACGGTGATTTTTTGGCGGTGAATTGCAACTTAGAAAACAGGAATTTTTATTTGCCGGGATTTGCTCATATTTGCAGCATTAAAACTTTTGAAAATGAATTTTCCTCCGAACCTCCGTTACACTAAAGATCATGAATGGCTGAGCCTTGAAGGCGATATTGCAACTATAGGCATTACTGATTTTGCACAAAAAGAATTGGGCGACATTGTATATGTTGAAGTGGAAACAATTGGCAAAGAAATGCAGGCTGGTGAAATATTTGGTTCTGTAGAAGCAGTAAAAACTGTTTCAGACCTTTATTTACCTGTTTCCGGAACAATCCTGGAATTAAATGCAGCATTAGCCGGTGTACCCGAAGCTGTAAACAATGATCCCTATGGCGAAGGCTGGATGATAAAAATGAAAGTGAATAAACCCGACGAAGTGGCCGCATTGATGGATGCAACAGCTTATGAAGCAACTGTAAGCTAAATCTGACTTTATTAATTTATCGTAAATAATTACAATGCAGCAATGCATTTGATTTTTTTCTTTAC
>JANLSA010000245.1:0-13600 GCA_031362085.1 Bacteroidota bacterium
CATGCAGGAGCAGCCATTAACCGGCAGCATGAATGTGAATGCAGATAAAATGAACCTGAATGACTGGATGGGAACATCTGATTCTACTACTGCAACCACCAGTACTTCAAGTGAACCCTTTTTAGTACCTGCTGATATAAAACTTACCATTAAAGCCACTGCAGGAAAAGTAAAATATGATAAGGTTGATTACAATAATGTGAACGGCACCTTGGTGATGAATGATGAAAAAATCACTTTGCAAAATGTAAAAACAGATGTACTGGAGGGAACTGCAGTTGTAAACGGCTCCTACTCTACCAAACTGAATAAAAAAGAACCTGACATCGGTTTGAGTTATGATATAAAAGACATGGATGTACAAAAAGCATTCTTGTCGTATAATACAATACAGGCATTGATGCCAATTGGAAAATTCCTGGCTGGCAAACTTAGCTCTGAACTTTCATTAACGGGTAATCTTAATGGCAATATGATGCCCGATCTCAAAAGCCTGAGTGGAAAAGGAAATTTATTATTGCTGCAGGGAGTATTGAAAAAATTTGCACCGCTTGAAAAATTAGCCACCGTATTACATATAGACCGGCTAAAATCCATCAGTGTAAGAGATATCAAAAACTATATTGAATTTGCCAACGGAAAAGTGCTGGTAAAACCATTCACAATAAAAATTGAAGGTATTGAAATGCAGATTGGCGGTTTTCATGGTTTTGATCAGTCAATTGATTATAACATACAAATGAAATTACCCAGAAACATGATGGGTACAGAAGGAAATAACCTTATCAATAACCTGGTTGCACAGGCAATCAGTAAAGGCATACCAATCAAACCAAGTGAAACGATTAATTTAAATATTAAGATGACCGGCAGTATCAGTAACCCTTCCATTGGAATCAATTTGAAAGAAGTAGCCGGTGATGCAATTAAAGAGTTAGAAAACCAGGTCAAAGATTTTATACAGGCAAAACTTGACAGTGCCAAACAGAAAGCAAAAGACTCGTTACTGTCAGTAAAAGAACTTGCAAAAGATAAAATAAAAGATAAACTGAAAGAACAAATTTTTGGTAAGGACACTATAATTGCTCCAAATAATAATCCACCGGACACATCTCAAAAAAAACCGGCTCAGCCAATTAAGAATATCTTAAAGAATATTCTGAACAGAAATAAGAAACCAGCCATAGATTCAATCAGCAAGCCAACTGATTCAATCAAGAGCAAGTAAAGAAATCGGTTTCTATATTCACTCATTAAATCCTACTTTTACCGCCCCAAATTATTCGGGACGTAGCGCAGTCCGGTAGCGTACCAGGCTGGGGGTCTGGTGGTCGCTGGTTCGAATCCAGTCGTCCCGACAGAAATAAAAGACTCTTGATTTTTCAGGAGTCTTTTTATTTTAGGACTAGTCACTATTCACTAATCAAATTATAAAATAGTGGTCGTCCCGTCCAATGAGGGATCGTCCCGACAGAAAAACATTTGTTTTGTACCACGTTGAATTTTATAATAAATCATCAACTCATCGGAGACTTGTCTTTCCGAAAACGGTGAATTTAAAACTCACTCAATTATGGGAAAAGATAGTTGAGGAATCACAAACATTTCGAATGTATGAGATTCCTCGCTGATATTCTTTCAGACTTAAGAGTATTTAAGTTCGGCTCGGAAAGACAAGTCTCTAACAAATTGTGCTTCCCGGATATAATCGGATAAAAATATCCATTCCTCCAAAAATTCAAAAAACAACCTTTATCTTCGCTCCTTAATGAACATCCTCATTAAGCAAGCAAAGATTGCTGACTCCTCCTCTCCTTTCAACGGGCAAACTGCCGACATTTTTATTGAGAACGGAATTATTATTTCCATCGGTAAAAAAATTTCTAAAAAAGCAGATCAGGAAATTTCAATTGACGGATTAATTCTATCTCCCGGTTGGGTAGATGTGTTTGCACATTTTAATGATCCCGGTAAGGAACATAAAGAAACATTGGAAACGGGTGCTGCCGCTGCAGCTGCTGGCGGATTTACGGATGTGATGGTGATACCGAATACAACACCAGCTTTACACAACAAGGCGAATATTGAATACATCACACATAAAAGTAAAAATCTTCCGGTAACCATTCATCCGATTGGTGCTATTACAAAAAATACAGATGGCAAAGAATTGGCTGAAATGTATGATATGCATTCAAGTGGCGCAGTTGCATTTAGTGATGGGTTGAACCCGGTACAATCAGCAGGCTTACTATTAAAAGCTTTACTCTATGTAAAAGCAATTGATTCAACAATAATTCAGATACCGGATGATAGCGGAATTAATCCACACGGGTTGATGAACGAAGGAATTGCTTCCACACAATTGGGGCTACCGGGTAAACCTGCATTGGCTGAAGAATTAGTAATTGCAAGAGATTTGAAACTGGCAAGATATACTGAATCGAAAATTCATTTTACAGCAGTTACTACAAATAAATCATTAGAATATATAAAAAGAAGTAAGGAAAGCGGTATTGCAGTTACTTGCTCCGTTACACCGTATCATTTATTTTTTTCTGATACTGATTTAAATGAGTATGATTCAAACCTGAAAGTAAATCCACCGTTAAGAACTATTGAAGAAAAAAATGCATTGATAAATGCCGTTAAAGATGGCACCGTTGATTGTATAGCCACCCACCATTTACCCCACGAAAAAGATAGCAAAGTGGTAGAGTTTGAATATGCCTCGAATGGAATGATTGGTTTGGAAACTGCATATGCAGTTATGAATACAGCAATTGAAGGATTATCGGTTGAAAGAACTGTTGAATTATTTTCTGTTACTCCAAGAAAAATTTTTGGATTGAATCCGGTTACGATTAAAGAAAACGAAATAGCCTGCCTGACACTATTTATTCCGGATAAAAAATGGATATTTACCGAAGATGATATAAAATCAAAATCAAAGAACTCTCCTTTTATTGGTAAAGAACTGAAAGGAAAAGTGGTTGGTATAATCAACAAAGAACAACTAAAATTAAATTCATAAATAATGGAACCTAAAAAACCAATAAATCATTTTGCCGCTGGTGCAATAATCGCCGGAATTCTGATTGTATACAGTATCGTATTATATTTAATGGACTCACAACAAAGTGCAGCGGGCTGGTTTGCTTATGTAATTATGATAGCGGGGCTGGTTATTTTTATTTCATTATATGGAAAAGCAAATAATAACCAGGTAAGTTTTGGAAATTTATTTGCCTATGGATTTAAAGCAACTGCTTTTATGACATTACTTGTCATAGTCTGCACTCTTTTAACATTTATGATTCTTCCTGAAATGAAAGAAAAAATATTTGATACTGCAAGGCAATCAATGGAAAAACAAAATAAACTTTCAGAAGAAGATATCGACAAGGCAATTGAAATGACAAGGAAATTCTTCTATGCTTTCACTATTGGCGGAATTATACTTGCCTATGCAATTTTTGGAGCTATCGGTTCTTTAATAGGAGCAGCTGTAACTAAGAAAAGGCCTTACAACCCTCTCCAACAATTAGACAAGAAATAATGGATCTTTCAATTGTCATACCACTATTTAATGAAGCCGAATCCTTGCCGGAGTTATCAGCCTGGATTGAAAAAGTAATGAACGAAAATAATTTCAGTTACGAAATTATTTTTGTTGATGATGGAAGTAATGACAACTCCTGGGATGTAATAGAAGAATTGAGTGCCAAAAATAATTGTATAAAGGGAGTTAAGTTTCAACGTAACTATGGAAAAAGTGCCGGATTAAACGAAGGGTTTAAGGCAGCGACAGGTGATGTAGTAATAACCATGGATGCTGACCTGCAGGATAGCCCTGATGAAATTCCGGAAATGAGAAAAATGATTGTCGAAGATGGATTTGACATCGTAAGCGGATGGAAGAAAAAAAGATATGATAACACGCTGACCAAAAATATTCCTTCCAAATTATTTAATGCAGTTACCCGGAAAATGACAAAAATAAAACTGCATGATTTTAATTGTGGATTAAAAGCGTATAAAAACAAAGTGATAAAAAGTATTGAAGTATATGGTGAAATGCACCGCTATATTCCGGTATTGGCAAAATGGGCGGGTTTTAAAAAAGTAGGAGAAAAAGTTGTTGAGCATCGCAAAAGAAAATATGGCGTAACAAAATTTGGTTGGGAGCGGTTTGTAAATGGATTTTTAGATTTAGCATCCATCATGTTCATCGGAAAATTTGGTAAACGACCGATGCACTTATTTGGGTTATGGGGTTCACTTTTCTTTTTAATTGGTCTTGGTATTTCTATTTACTTAATTATTTCAAAGATAATTGACCCTACTGGTTTTGCTTTAACTAACCGCCCCGGATTTTATTTATCGCTTGCTACAATCATTATTGGTGTTCAACTTTTTCTTGCAGGTTTCATTGGCGAATTGATCTCCCGTAATTCACCGGGAAGAAATTTTTATCTCATAGAAAAGAAACAAGGTTTATAATGTCAAAAATTATAATCATTGGTCCGGCTCATCCGTTGCGGGGTGGTTTAGCTACTTTTAATCAAAGGCTGGCTAAAGAGTTTATTCAAAACGGGCATGATTGTTCCATTTACTCTTTTAGTTTACAATATCCTGATTTTATTTTTCCCGGAACTACGCAGTACACAACGGAACCTGCCCCCGAAGGTCTAACCATTCATACTGTTATTAATTCGGTCAATCCTTTTAACTGGATTAAAATTGGCAACCGGCTTAAAAAAGAAAAACCGGATATTATTGTTGTACGGTTTTGGTTGCCATTGATGGGGCCTGCACTAGGCACGATACTCCGGAGAGTAAGAAAGAATAAACATACCAAAATTGTTTGCATCGCTGACAATGTGATACCACATGAAAAAAGATTCGGTGATAGACCCTTCACCAAATATTTTCTGAAAGCATGTGATGCTTTTATTACGATGAGTGAAAAAGTATTGAGCGATTTACGGATTTTTGAAAAAGAAAAACCTGCACAATTAGTTCAACATCCTTTGTATGATAATTTTGGGGAAATAATTTCTAAAACAAATGCTAGAAAACATCTTGGCTTACCTGAAAATGAAAAAATAATTTTATTCTTTGGTTTTATTAGAAAATATAAAGGATTAGATATACTACTGGAAGCAATGTTTGTTTTAAAGAACCTCCAACCTCCAACATCCAACATCAAACTGCTTGTAGCAGGAGAATTTTATGAAGATGCAAAACAATTCCTTGAACAAATTGATAAATTGGGTATCAAAGATCAGCTGATTCTTAAAACGGATTTTATACCTGACAGTGAAGTAAAATATTATCTCTGTGCTGCCGATGCTGTAATACAACCCTACCGGAATGCAACACAAAGCGGCGTTACTCCCCTTGCCTATCATTTCGAAAAACCAATGGTGGTTACCAATGTTGGTGGTTTACCTTCTTTAGTGCCCGATGGAAAAGTGGGCATCGTTGCTGAACCAAATCCGCAGGCTATCGCTGAAGGCATTTTAAAATTCTATCAATTAGGTGAAGATTATTTTATTCCGAATTTACGTAACGAAAAAGAAAAATACTCCTGGGCAAATCTTTCAGAAGCCGTTCAGAAATTAGCCGGATAATTTAATTACCTTTGAAATATGAGCACAGCAGAAATATTAAAAGAATTAAATCATCTTTCAATAAATGAAAAGCTTTACATTATTGAGAAGACTATTAAAGATATTTTAAAGTACAACAATGTACAGCAGCTGACCGTTGCTTCTGAGGCAATGGAAAATGATTACAAAACAAATAACGAACTCACAGCGTTTTCAAACCTAGATATGGAAGATTTCTATGAAACAAAATGAGATCTGGCTAATCAATCTTGACCCCACTCTTGGTGCGGAAATAAAAAAAACAAGGCCTGCTGTCATTGTCAATGATAACGCACTGGGGAAATTGCCTCTGAAAATAATTGCACCAATAACAGATTGGAAAGAAAACTACTCAATTGCCCCCTGGATGATTCGCCTCGTCCCCGATAATGAAAACGGACTGAACAAACTTTCTTCTGTTGATTGTTTTCAGATACGTAGTGTAAGCCATGAAAGATTTGTTAAAAGAATCGGAATAGTTAATGATCACATTGCAGATAAAATTAAAATTGCTTTATCCAAAGTCTTTTCAATTTATCCATGATTTACAGAAGCAAAGCTCCTCTCAGAATTGGTTTAGCCGGTGGCGGTACCGATGTAAGTCCTTATTGCGATTTATATGGCGGGGCAATTTTGAATGCAACTATTTCTTTATTTGCAAATGCATCGGTTGAACCACTGCTGGAAAACAAAATCATCCTGCATGCTTCCGACAGAAATGAATCAGAAGAATTTGATTTTGCAAATGAGTTACCATTAAATGGAAAATTAGATTTATTAAAAGGTGTTTACAACCGCATTCAAAAAGATTATCATTTAATTAAAAGCGGTTTTCGCCTTTCCACTTTTGTGGATGCACCGGCAGGCTCAGGCTTAGGCACTTCATCAACATTAGTGGTTTCAATTATTGGCGCATTTACTGAAATGCTTCGCTTGCCAATGGGTGAATATGATATGGCTCAATATGCATATGACATTGAAAGAAAAGATTTGAATCTGGCGGGTGGAAGACAGGATCAATATGCTGCAACATTTGGAGGTGTAAACTTCATGGAGTTTTTTAAAGATGATAAAGTAGTGGTGAATCCCCTTCGCATCAAACAACAATATTTGTTTGAATTAGAAAATAATTTATTGTTGTATTACACCGCTACAACCCGTGATTCAGGAAAAATTATAGAACAACAATCAAAAAACGTAACAGATAAAAAAGAAAAAAGCATAGATGCAATGCACCTGTTAAAACAACAGGCACATAGAATGAAAGAAGCATTGCTAAAAGGAAGACTGAATGAGATTGGTGAAATTCTGGATTTCGGTTTCCAACAAAAAAGAAATATGGCTGAAGGAATCAGCAACACATTGATGGATGAAATTTATGAAGAAGCAAAAAAAGCGGGTGCAACGGGTGGAAAAATTTCTGGTGCAGGCGGCGGTGGTTTTATGATTTTTTATTGCCCCGGTACAACAAAGTACAACGTAATAAAAAGTTTAGAAAAATTTGGTGGCAGACACAGGCGGTATCAATTTGTAGAGCATGGGCTTAGTTCCTGGACGAATAGTTAAGGAAATGGGGAGTTATTAATTGTGAATTCGATTTTTGCTTCTTGTTTTTTATTTCTTGTTTTTTGTTTCTTGTTTTTTTGGATCTTGTTTTTTTTGGATCTTGTTTTTTGTTTCTTGTTTTTTGGATCTTGGTTCTTGATGTTAAATTAAAATTTTTACTATGGAAAAAATAAAACAAATTATTCAATCATCAATTGATGTAAAAAAGCAAGTGCTGGAAAATGATGAATTGATTAAAACAATCTGTGATGTGGTAAATGCAATCACATCTGCATTTAAAAACGGCAATCATGTTTATTTTTGTGGCAATGGTGGTAGTGCCGCAGATGCGCAACATCTTGCAGCAGAATTTTCCGGCAGATTTTATACTGACCGCAAAGCATTACCAGCAGAAGCTTTGCATTGCAACACATCTTATCTTACTGCAGTTGCCAATGATTATTCTTTTGATGTAATTTATTCGAGGTTGATTGATGGCATCGGCAAAGAAGGCGATGTTTTAGTTGGACTTTCCACTTCGGGCAATTCAACAAATATTTTAAAAGCATTTGAAACAGCAGCTATAAAAAAAATGCAGACTGTTGGTTTTACCGGAGCAACCGGAGGAAAGTTGAAGGAACTGAGTAATTATTTAATTAATATACCATCAACTGATACACCTCGAATTCAAGAAAGTCATATTATGGTTGGTCATATTATTTGCGAGTTAGTTGAAAAAAAATATTTTAACTCCACCCCTTAAAAGACTTTTAAAAAAATCATGCCGGAAAATTCGTTTGTCAATGCAGAGTCTTCAGGCTCCAACCTAAGGGGGCGAGGCAAGCAAGCAATCATACTTGCTGGTGGACTCGGCACCCGGTTAAGAGATACCGTTCCCGATCTTCCAAAATGTATGGCACCCATTGCCGGCGAACCCTTTCTTAGTTATGTCATCCGATATCTTCTTTCCAACGGAGTTGAAAAATTTATTTTCTCCCTGGGCTACAAGCATGAGGTTATCGAATCTTTTTTACAAGAAAGGTTTGCAACTCTGAATTATAAATGTGTAATAGAAGATGAACCACTCGGTACAGGTGGTGCTATCCGGCTGTCATTAGAACAGGCTTCTGAAGAAAATGTTTTAATTGTAAATGGCGACACACTATTTAAAATTAATATCAATGAACTATTGGAACTTCATAAAGTAAAAAATGCAGAATGTACCATTGCTATAAAACCGATGCAGAATTTTGACAGGTATGGAGCTGTTGAAATTAATAGTAAAAATTGTATTAAAAAATTTCACGAAAAACAATTTTATAAAGAAGGTTTAATTAACGGCGGTGTTTATGTATTAAACGTAGCCGCATTTTTTTTAAAGGAATTAGGCTCAAAATTTTCTTTTGAGAAAAATTATTTAGAATTCTTTTGCAAAGAAAATAGAATGGCAGGAAGCATTCAGCAGGGTTATTTTATTGATATCGGTATCCCAGAAGATTTTGAAAAGGCACAAACAGAGATGGCTCACCCTGCACTCAATTTAAAAGAAATACGTTATGACTGGACATTATTTCTGGATCGGGATGGCGTACTCAATCATGAAAAGAAAGAAGATTATATTTTAGATAAAACCGAATTCAGGTTTTATGACGGAGTTTTAGAAGCTCTCAAAATCGTTGCCCCTTTATTCAAACACATATTTATAATAACCAATCAACGGGGTATTGGAAAAGGATTGATGACCGAAGATGATTTGTCGGGCATTCATCAATTAATGCTTTCCGAAATTAATTCGAATGGTGGAAAGATTGATAACATCTATTACTGTACATCCACTGAGAAAAATAATTTTTTCCGCAAACCCAATCCCGGAATGGCAATACTAGCTAAAACTAATTTTCCGGAAATTGATTTATCAAAAAGCATCATGGTAGGCAATAAGCCAACCGATATGTTGTTTGCACGAAATGCCGGAATGTTCGCAGTATTTGTTGCTACTACCAACCCCGCCGTTCCATTTCCGAACGCTGACATCGATTTACGCTTCAATTCGCTACTCGAATTTGCCAAAGCTTTGTAAAAGTTTTATCCCTGAAAGAATTATAAACAATAATTCATTGTTGATTTAAAATTTATACAACCATTTTTACGTTTCTGCCATCAGTAGAACCTGTAACTTTGTTTCCATTAAATTCAGCCGGTGAAAAATACACTTCTCAAACAAATTTTCGTCCCAATATTCCTGACACTTTTTTGTATTCAGCTATTTTCTCAAAATATTAATTCGTCAGATAAAAAACAGCTTCTGCAAAAAGAGGATTCCTTAAAAACATTTGCCCGCCGGATTATAACCGACAGTTTAACGGAAGAAAGAATGAGAAGTGACAGCCAGTTTATTAAAACGCTGGTGAGAACATTGCTGATAAAAAATTCATTTTATTTTCCCCTGGAAAATGTTGCGGGTATTTCAAAACTCTATGCCCCCGATACCAGTTTCCGGATTATAACCTGGAATATAAGTTTTAATGATTACTGGCACAGGCAACATGGCGTTATACAACTCAAACCGGTAAATGGTGTTTCAAAATTTATTCCGCTTATTGATTGCTCGGAAATGACAAAGAAAGCAGATGATAGTATCCGGACAAATAAAAACTGGATTGGGGCAGTTTATTACAATATGATTAAAACACAATTCAAGGGTAAAAATTTTTACACGTTGTTCGGATTGGATTATAACGGTGTTCGAAGCAATAAAAAATGG
Organism: Bacteroidota bacterium; assembly: GCA_031362085.1. Classification (GTDB taxonomy): domain Bacteria; phylum Bacteroidota; class Bacteroidia; order Chitinophagales; family Chitinophagaceae; genus VBAR01. The sequence goes on from JANLSA010000245.1 coordinate 9,964, forward strand.
ATTGAGGTACTGGCATTTAATGAAAAAAATGAACCCCTATTTGGTGGTCCTTATTTCAATTTCGATAAAGACACCATTCCAAAACCGGCCCGGTTCCGTCATTTTATAGAATATAAAAAAGATGCCGCTACTTTAGTAAACTTTATTGATGACGAAAAAATGATTTTGGTAGATCATCTGATTTCCGAATCGGACGAACCTGAAAATAAATGGACGATGGTTCCCGATGGAGATTATGAAGGTTTTAAATGGGAAAACGGGAAATGGATGCATATTGAAAAAGTATTTACGTTTAAATTAAAAGATGGAGAGGCACCTGTAGGTGAACAACTCATGGACCCCCGGGGAAATAAAAATGAGGACAAACTAAAAGAAAAGTCAGAAAAAAATAAAACAAAACCGAAAGACAATCTTCTTTAATTATCTTTTCTATTCATAGTTAGCCCCTACGAACTGACTAAAACTCAATGAACTTTATGCAAATACATTTTTCCAGTTGTGTATTCCATTCTTATTACTGAACTTATAACTATGAATCGCTAACTCATTATCTTTGTCTGCTATGGCAGAAGCAAGAACAGTTGCGTTTCATACATTGGGTTGTAAATTAAATTTTTCTGAAACATCTACTCTTTCAAGAATGCTGGAGAAAGATGGTTTTGAAAAAAAAGAATTTGACGATAAGGCTGATGTATATGTTATTAATACCTGTTCGGTTACTGATAATGCCGATAAAGAATGCAGACAATTGGTGCGACGGATTCAACGCAAATCGCCTGCAAGCCTGGTGGTGATAACCGGTTGCTATGCTCAACTCAAACCAAAAGAAATTGCGCAAATTCCAGGAGTTGATCTTGTACTTGGTGCTGCAGAAAAATTTAATATCAGTCATCATTTAAAAGAATTAAGCAAAGGCGATTCTGCAAAAATTTCAAGCTGTGATATTGATGATGTAAATGAATTCAATTCCTCATTCTCACTAAACGATCGTACAAGGGCCTTTTTAAAAGTGCAGGACGGTTGTGATTATACTTGTTCGTTTTGTACAATACCACAAGCAAGAGGAAAAAGCAGAAGCGACACAATTGAAAATATAATAAAGAATGCGAAGCATCTTGCAGTACATGGTGTAAAAGAAATTGTGCTGACGGGAGTTAATCTTGGTGATTTCCGCCCCCCTGCCTCTCAAATGGAAAGCCTCCCTAAATCCCCCCGAAGGGGGAACTTTGAAAACCCTAAAGTAGAAGATTTCTTTTCTTTAATTAAAGAATTAGAAAAACTTGATGACGTTCAGCGTTACCGTATCTCATCCATTGAGCCAAACTTATTGACCAATGAAATTATTGCTCATGTCGCAAACAGCGATAAGTTTATGCCGCATTTTCATATACCACTTCAGAGTGGTAGTAATAAAATTCTTGGGTTGATGAAAAGAAGATATAAGAAGGAACTCTATTCAGAAAAAGTTGCATTAATAAAAAAAATAATGCCTCATTGCTGCATCGGAGTGGATATAATCGTTGGTTTTCCCGGAGAAACAGTTGAAGACTTTAGAGAAACATTTGATTTTTTACATACACTTGATATTTCTTACCTGCATGTATTTACGTATTCTGAAAGAGATAATACACATGCCTTATCAATCAAACCCGTAGTGCCAGTGAATATAAGACATGAAAGAAACAAAACACTCCGCAATCTTTCTTATATGAAGATGCAATACTTCACTGAACAACACCTTGGACAAACCCGGAAAGTATTATTTGAGGGACATGAAAATAAAGGCATGATGGAAGGATATACAGACAACTACATTAAAATCACAGCTCCTTTTCGGAAAGAATGGGTGAATGAAATTGTGGAATGGAAGATTTAGTTTTTTCTGTCTTTTAAAAAATCACAACAATGAATTTTTCAAAATTTTTCCGGCTTTGCATTTTTGGCATGGTTATTTGTTTTTCTTCTTCGGCACAAAAAACAGAGAACGTAAAAATTGTAAAAGAAAAAAACGAAAACAAGATCAATGTATTTATAGGTCAAAAATTATTTACAATTTTTTTATACCCCGATACACTTGAAAAGCCAGTGTTGTATCCTTTAATTGCTTCCAACGGAACAACAGTTACAAGAGGGTTTCCACTCCATCCTCTCCGCGGCGAACCAACAGATCATCCGCATCATCTTGGTTTATGGTTTAATTATGAAAATGTAAATGGGCTGGACTTTTGGAATAATTCTTTTGCCATTCCTGCAGAAAAGAAAAATCTTTATGGGTGGATAAAAACAGATAAGATTCTTGAAACTAAAAACGGACAAATAGGAATTTTATCCTACCATGCCAACTGGACCAATCAAAAAAATGAAGTACAGTTGGAAGAAACCACCCGTTTTGAATTCAGTGGTGCAAATCATCAGCGTATCATAGACAGGATTACTGTACTGAAAGCAAATGTTGATGTTCTATTCAAAGATGCAAAAGATGGAATGCTGGGTCTTAGAGTGGCTCATGAACTTCAAATACCTTCAACCAAGGATGAAAAATTTACAGATGACAAAGGCAATGTAACAATTGTTAAAAAAAGTACTGACAGTATTGCCAGTGGAAATTATCTTACCAGTGAAGGAAAACAAGGAGATGCTGCGTGGAGTACCAGAGCGGTATGGTGTACGCTATATGGTAAGATGAAAAATGATTCTATAAGTATTTCCATTATTGATCATCCGGGTAATCCCAACTACCCTACTTTCTGGCATGCCCGTGGGTATGGATTGTTTGCTGCAAACCCGTTGGGAGAAAAAATATTTACAAATGGTAAAAGCGAAAAAAATCTTTCCCTTAAGAAAGGAGAATCAATTCAATTTTATTACAGGATAATTATTGAAGATCGAAAGAAAACAATTTCAACTGAGCAATTGAATAAAATGGCGGATGAGTTCGGGAAAATAAATCCTAGTAAAATCGATAAATAATTAGTGGAACGTACTGGGCTCGAACCAGTGACCCCTACTCTGTCAAAGTAATGCTCTGAACCAACTGAGCTAACGTTCCGGGAGATCAAATTTATGATCTTCTCTACATTATTTTCTAAGATCGCACAACTTACCTACTTTTAATTTTTAAATAGTTAAATGAAAAAATACCAGGTTACAATACATTTTCAATGGAATGAAGAGTTTGCTGCATTGATTCCTTCTCACAGAACTTACATTAATCATCTTATCAATAAAGAAGTAATAGATCAGTATGTAGTAAGTATGGAAAGCCAACGGGTATGGATTACGCTGAATGCGAAAACAAAAGCAGAAGTAAAACAACTACTCAAAAAATCTCCCTTATATCAATTCTGGAGTTTTGAAATAGATGAATTATTTGTACTGGATGGACAGATGTATCGTTTTCCTGCGGTGCAGCCGAATTAAATGAAAAACCCTCCGCAGTAACGGAGGGTTTTGTGGGAGTTGACGGGGTCGAACCGCCGACCCTCTGCTTGTAAGGCAGATGCTCTAAACCAACTGAGCTAAACTCCCTATTATTAAATATTTTAATTTCCGCCGACCACTCCCGATTATAAATCGGGATGCTCTAAACCAACTGAGCTAAACTCCCTATTATTAAATATTTTAATTTCCGCCGACC
>JANLSA010000246.1:0-5345 GCA_031362085.1 Bacteroidota bacterium
CCCGTACTCTTTCCTGTGCTACCTACCCATCCAATCACCTCACCCCGCTTAATGGCCTGCCCCTTTCTTGCTTTTACACGTACCATATGACCATATAAAGTTTCATACCCATAACCGTGATTTATGATCACATGGTTTCCAAAACCATTACCAGCATTACCAGCCAAATCAACTATTCCATCAGCAGTTGCATATATAGGTGTACCCTGGGGAGCCGTAAAATCCAATCCGGCATGCATCTTCGCGGTTTTATAAATCGGGTCTATACGAAAACCAAAACCCGATGCTATTCGATCAAGGTCTTTATTAGAAACCGGTTGAATAGCCGGTGTATGTGAAAGAATATTTTCTTTTGTCTTCAGCAATTCATCCACTTCAGCGTATGAGATTTTTTGAGCATGAATGCGATTGCTCAGATTATTTAACGAACTATGAATGGAACTCACAAGCACATTATCCTTTAAACTTTCTACAAAGGCAATCTCCGCTTTTAATTCTATAGCTTTTGAACGTACACTGTCGGGTATGGGGTTGGCTTCAAATATTGCACGATATACGTCGTTATCTCTTTTCTCCAATTCATGCATTTGCTGTTGCATCGATTTCAGCGAATCATTCATCACACTATATTTATCCATCAGCACCTCATTTCTGCGTTGCAGTATTTTTTCTTTTGGCGAACCCACAAATCGGAATGCGAAATAAGAAATGATACCCGCCGTAACAATTGCTGCAGCTATAAAACCAAACACCCGCAGCAGTTTTACCCGAAGCGGAGTCTCAAGTTTTTCGTAGCGCAGTGTATGCGTATTGTAGTAATATTTTATTTTTTTCATCGGCTCAGAAATCAGTATTGATTACCTTTGCTCCCGCAAGCTGAGGGAAAACAAATATAGCTCCTTCAACTGCAAAAATCAACCCGTAATTTCATATTATTATTCGAATAGAAATACGATTTATGTACCAGGCTGAATTACTACTATCAACTGCTGTTGCGACGCTCCGTTCATCGTTCGGTAATTCTATTGAGCATTTGCCCGCTGCAGTTCATTCATTTGCAAACTTGCAAATTTGTAAATCGGCTAATCAACTATTCACTACTAACCACTCCCCACTCACAATATGACCAGCGCAGAAATCAGACAAGCATATTTAGATTTTTTTGCATCGAAGCAACATACCATTGTTCCTTCTGCACCCATTGTTATTAAAAACGATCCTACGCTGATGTTTACCAATGCAGGAATGAATCAGTTTAAAGATTATTTTCTTGGAAATAAACCGGCAGCATGGAAACGTGTTGTTGATACACAGAAATGTTTACGGGTAAGCGGCAAACATAATGATCTGGAAGAAGTGGGAGTGGACACCTATCATCACACCATGTTTGAAATGCTGGGTAACTGGAGCTTTGGTGATTATTTTAAAAAAGATGCAATTGCATGGAGCTGGGAGCTGCTTACTGAAGTTTATAAAATTCCGAAAGACAAACTCTACGTTTCCATTTTTGAAGGCGATGAAAAAGAAGGATTACCAAAAGATGAAGAGGCATACAATGAATGGAAAAAAGTTATTGCTGAAGACAGAATCTTATTGGGAAATAAAAAAGATAATTTTTGGGAAATGGGCGACACAGGCCCATGTGGTCCCTGCACCGAAATACATGTTGATTGCAGAAGTGATGAAGAAAGAAAACAAATAGATGGGAAAACGCTGGTGAATAATGATCACCCGCAAGTATTAGAAATCTGGAATAATGTATTTATTCAGTTCAACCGTTTAAAAAACGGGACATTGGAACAGCTGCCCGCAAAACATGTAGATACGGGAATGGGTTTGGAAAGATTAGTAAGAGTATTGCAAGGCAAAACTTCAAACTACGATACAGATATTTTTACGGGAATTATAGCAGCAACTGAAAAGATTGTAAAGAAAAATTATAATGAACTCCAGCTACAGGAGGAGTCTTTGAACCCTCCGCCTCTTGGCGGAGGCAGGGGGGCCGTAGCTTTCAGAGTTATTGCAGATCATATCCGTGCAATTGCTTTTACGATTGCTGATGGGCAACTGCCATCCAATACCGGAGCGGGGTATGTCATAAGAAGAATTTTAAGAAGAGCAGTTCGTTATTACTATTCTTATTTAGATTTTAAACAACCCTTGTTGCATCAACTCATGCCAGTGTTGGCCAAACAATTTGAGAATGTTTTTCCTGAATTATTAAAACAACTTGACTTTGTAACAAAAGTTGTGAAAGAAGAAGAAGAAGGTTTTTTAAGAACGTTGGATAAAGGATTAAAAAGAATTGATGATTTAATTAAGGAAGGAAATATATCAGGGAAAAATGCTTTTGAGTTATATGATACGTATGGTTTTCCTATTGATCTCACAAAGCTGATAGCTTTAGAAAATAAACTTTCAGTCGATCAGGAAGGTTTCGAAAAAGAAATGCAACTACAAAAAACCCGCAGCCGTGCAGCAGGCACTGTAGATACAGAAGACTGGATTGTATTAGATGATTATGCCAGAAACGAATTCATGGGTTATGATGGCCTGGAATCAGAAACGAAAATAGTAAAGTACCGTAAGGTAAAAGCAAAAGGAAAAGAATTATACCAGCTTGTTTTGGAAACAACACCTTTCTATGCTGAAAGCGGCGGACAGGTTGGTGACAGAGGAGAGTTGTTTCTCCCCTCTCCGCCAGGAGAGGGGTTGGGCTTACCAACCGAAGCTTCAGCGAAGGTTGAGGTGAGGCTAAATGTTGTAGATACAAAAAAAGATAATGATCTCATCATTCATTTTGTGGAAACAATCCCTGCTGATCTCAGCGGAACTGTTTTTGCAAAAGTTGATCACAGGAAAAGAAAAAATACTGAGCTTCATCACTCAGCTACACATCTGTTGCATGCCGCATTAAGAAAAGTATTAGGCACACATGTAGCACAAAAAGGAAGTTTAGTAAATGAAGAACATTTGCGTTTTGACTTTTCTCATTTTACAAAAGTAACAGACGAAGAAATTGCAATGATTGAAGCGTTGGTAAATGAAAAAATAAGAGAAAATATACGTGTTGTGATAAAGGAATTACCAAAAGATGATGCAATGAAGTTGGGTGCAATGGCATTGTTTGGTGAAAAATATGGAGATAAAGTACGAGTTGTAATTATTGATCCTGCTTATTCAATTGAATTATGCGGAGGTACTCATGTTGGTTATACGGGTGAACTCGGTATTTTCAAAATCACTACCGAAACAGCAGTAGCAGCAGGCGTTAGGAGAGTGGAGGCTTTATGCGGTATAGAAGCTGAGAAATACATCAACAATTCATTCGAATCTATTCGGGCTATTCGTGAATTATTAAAAAACCCTAAAGACATTCTGAAGTCAATCGAAAATCTTCAGACAGAAAACAATGAGTTGAAAAAGCACCTTGAAGTAATGGAAGCAAGACAGTTAGTGGTCATACGGAATGAATTACTTCAGAAAGATGAAATCATTAATGGTGTAAACTTTATTGGGGATATAGTAGAAGTAAGTAACGCCGATGCTTTAAAGAAACTTTGTTTTGATCTGAAGAATCATGTACGGGATCATGTAGCTGTGTTATGTGTAAATATCGGGGGCAAACCTTTTGTAGCAGTCGGAATTTCTGATACAGTAGCGGTTGCAAAAAACTTAGATGCCGGAAAAATAATTAAGGAATATGTAGCTCCATTAATAAACGGCGGTGGAGGCGGGCAAAAAACATTAGCTACTGCCGGCGGACAGGATGCCGGAAACCTTCAAAAGGTGATTGATAAAATAAAATCTTTATTATAGTATTGCATACCTTCCCGATATGTGATACTTCAAGTAAAATAAGTATGCCATACTTTAGAGGTATGGCATACTCCGTCATCATCGAAACATCAAGGCTGCTTCTTCGTCTTTTTACCCCCGATGATGTTCAATTAATTTATGATTTGAATAATGATCCGGAAGTAACCCGCTTCACGCATGATCCAATCTTGAATTTAAATCATGCAAAAGAAATCCTTGAAAAAAATATTTTACCCCATTACATTTTATACAATCATGGCCGCTGGGCTGTTCATTTAAAACCGAATCACGAATTTATTGGTTGGTGCGGACTGAAATACAGACCAGAATTGAATGAAGTTGATCTTGGCTACCGGTTAATAAAAAAATGTTGGGGAAATGGGTTTGCTACCGAAGCTGCTTATTCAAGTATTAAATATGGTTTTGAAAGACTGAATCTTAATGTAATTACAGGAAGGGCAGAATCGGCGAATATTGCTTCCTGTAAAGTACTTGAGCGATGCGGTATGCTATACATTGGTTTGCAACAGGTGGACGGATACAACCTGCGAACCTATCAAATTACAAATCCGCTCTACCACTGATTAGCCCTTTCAAATAAAAAATTATTTAACATTTCCGAAATGTTTCGTATTCAGAAAAATGTCTTTATATTCGCTCTACGAAACTTAACGTAGTAAAAATAAAAATTATGAAACAGTTATTTTCAAAACTCACAGCCGCTGTTATTGCAGCTTTATTATTTATTCCTGTTTTAAATGCACAGGATGAAAAAGAAAAAGATAAGGAAAAACCCAAAGACCTTGAACGTATTATTGTTACCCGCAAAGGTGATAGCAAAGAAAAAGTAACCATCGTGGTGGATGGTGATAATATTACAGTGAATGGCAAACCCATAAGCGAATTAAAAGAGGGTGATATAACTGTAAACAAATCGAAGATTAAGCAAGGAAATAATCTATTGAGAATGACAAGCCCGGGTGCTATGGCATGGGGTGATGAAGGAGGAAGGGCAATGAATTTATATACTGAAAGTGAAAACCGTGCAATGCTGGGCGTGGTAACAGAAAAGGCAGATAATGGTGTAAAAATTCAGGAAGTAACAAAAGAAAGCGGCGCTTCCAAAGCGGGTTTAAAAGAAGGAGATATAATTACTAAAATAGGAGACAAAAAAATTGAAACTCCGGATGAACTTTCTAAAGAAATTAAAAATCACAAACCCGGAGATAAAGTAACGGTTACCTATATGCGGGATAAAAAAGAAAACAAAGCAACTGCTGAATTGACTAAATCAAAAGGGCTCAGCGCTTATTCGTTCGGCGATGGTCAAAATTTTGATTTCAAAATGCCTGAAATGAAGTTTAAAGAATTTGAAATGCCCTATTTAAACTCACTACCCCGTAACCGGGCTGGGGATATGTTTAATATGTATAGCGGTGGTCAGCTCAAATTAGGATTATCTGTTCAGGATACCGAAGATGGTAAAGGCGTGAAAGTAATAGAAGTGGACGAAGAGAGTAATGCAG
>JANLSA010000308.1:0-6282 GCA_031362085.1 Bacteroidota bacterium
TACTTTTCGAATTTCTAGTTGCTATAATAGAAATATAATTAACAGTGTATCCATTACTATCTGAATAGCTACTTGCACCCAATGAGGACATTGATATATTCGATTCTTTTTTTCTACTAGAATATTGCCGCAGAAAATAAAAGAAATTTTCATAAACATTAATGCTTTCGAACAAAATAATAATTATTGTACAAAATTTGAGAAGAACCATTTTCTCGTGTCTATAAAACTGTTTAATTAACGCATATATGAGAATTACTGATGGGAAGAGAATTTTCGCAATTTGGAACGTTCTTAAAATAAAATGGGCCGTTTCAGGTTTTGCGGTATTCCAAATATTATAATCGATTAAAGTGAAAATAAATAATCTTATAATGTCAAGTGTTATATGAGTTACTAGAACCAAAGAAATGTAATATAAGGCCACAGAAATATATAAATTGTGATAAAAACGTCTAAATTTTAAGATGTGGACTAGTATTTTTAAAATTATATAAGTCAATATTGAAGCTGAGAGAAAAATAAAAATGGTCCAAAGATTCGGAAATGTGTAAATATTTTCAAACTTATACTTTAGATAAAAATTTACATCATCAGGTCTCATAAAATAAAAACCATCTTGTGAAAGAAAAATGTAGTTAACAAAAAGAAGTAGAATAAATAAAACTGGCGCTTTAATATATTGGTCAGATTTTGTTTTTTTTATGTTATCAACAAAGACAGGAGACTTAAATATCATTGAGTAGATTGTATAAAAGAATCTTTTTACAAAATAAATAAAGCTTAATAATGTTGATTCCAGAGAAAACATAATGACACTAATTTAAACAATTATAGAATATGGAATAAATCTTATAGAAAGATCCCCTTATACGTCCCTTTATAAACGAAACCCTTGTCAAACTTAATGCAGACAAGGGTTTCGAAATGTATAAGTGCCCGGGACTGGATTCGAACCAGCACATCCTTGCGAACGCTGCCACCTGAAGGCAGTGCGTCTACCAATTTCGCCACCCGGGCTATAACTAAGAATAAATTCAATTTCAAATACCCCGAAATAGATCGGGGTGTGTTTGCCAATCCTGCCTGCCGGCAGGCAGGTTCGCCCCCCGGGCTTTTTCAAGTCGCCAAAGATAGAAGTAAAACAGAATAATTTTAAAAAACTATTACAAGTGCTCCGGGTTTAAATAAAATGCAGACGTGTTTTTACCTACAAAAAAAATTTGACATTCCTGGACTGATTTCTTTAATAAAAATTTTTTTGTTATAAAAATCATCCTTAACTTTTCTAATAATATCTCTATTAATTCCGTTCCAATACCTTCTCAGTATTTTATTTTATCTGTAAATTTTATTTAGTCTATTATCAAACCAAAACAAAACAATTATGAGAAAGTTTTCATTATTTTTCTTAATGCTTGCATTTATTTTTTCGGCAAATTCACAGGTTAGCGATTCAGAAACTAAACTCGCTATGAATCTAGCAGGAAATAATAAATCAGTTATTGGTCTGTCGCAAAGCGATCTGGACAATTCAATTGTGGCAAACACCTATATTATTCCCGGTACAAATATCCGCATGCTTTATCTGCAGCAGAGTTATCAGGGGATACCCGTTTATAACCAACTGAATGTTCTTGCTTTTAAAAATGACCAGATAGTTTCTAAGACAGGTAGTCGTATAGCAATGATTGAGCAACGGGTTAATAAAATAAGCTCTGTTCCTGCTGTGACTTCAGAAAGTGCACTGCAAATAGCCCTGACAGAGTGTAAACTGAATTCGGCAATTTCTATTATTCCTCAAAAAATTACCAGCAAAGGAAAAAAGATTGAGTATGGAAATTTAAACGTGTCAGTTGAAAAAATTACTGCTGAACTTATTTGGTTGCCTGTTGATGATGGAAATGATATGAAATTAGCATGGCAGATATTTATTGCGCCACTCACCAGTTCTGATTACTGGCTTATACGGGTGGATGCCGCCACTAATAAAATTATTAATAAACAAAACCTTACCGTTTATTGTAACTGGGATAAAAAAGATCATTCAATTGAAGAACATTTAAATAAACATTTGACAAACGAAAAAAATAAAAATTATGTTCAGCGCATTGAAAAAAAGAAAGAATTTAAAATTTATCAACCTTTTGTTGAAAATAATTCTTCTTACAGGGTAATTCCTTTTCCGGCAGAGAGTCCCATACATCCAGGCGGTGCACATGCATTGGTAACAAATCCTTGGATTCTGGCACCCGGGAATCCTACATCGCTGGGATGGCATAATGATGGCAGTGTAATTTATGAAAGTTCAAGGGGTAATAATGTATATGCCTATGAAGACAGAAATGCTGACAACCTTCCTGGTTTATCAGCAAATTCTTCAACAGCACAACCCGATCTGACTTTTAACTTTACCCCAGATTATAATCTTGAACCCGTAATTACGACACCTTCACCTAATCAGCAATTCAATACAACGAATTTATTTTATTGGAATAATCTGGTTCATGATCTTGCTTATATCTATGGTTTTACTGAATCAGCCCGGAATTTTCAGAACGATAACCAGGGCCGAGGTGGCGCAGGACTTGATTATGTGTTAGCTGAAGCACAAGATGGCAGTGGAACTAATAACGCAAATTTTTCTACACCTGCTGATGGTGGCCGTGGTCGTATGCAGATGTACTTATGGACAGCACCTACACCCGACCGGGATGGAGATGTTGATAACGGAATAATAATTCATGAATACACACATGGCATCAGCAACCGAATGACAGGAAGCGGCAGCGGATGTTTATCAAATGCTGAACAAATGGGCGAGGGATGGAGCGATTATTTTGCATTGATGATGACACATGACTGGGCATCTGCATTACCGGGTGATGGTTTCAGCAAACCAAGGGGCATTGGAACTTATGCATTAAATCAACCTATTACCGGAGTTGGAATCCGTCAATACAGGTACACAACAGATATGTCTGTAAATCCCTTGACATATGGAAACCTTTCGACAGTAGCTGTTCCTCATGGTGTAGGTACCATCTGGTGTACGGCACTCTGGGATATGACATGGGAAATTATTCAAACTGCCGGAATCAACCCCAGTCTTCATAATATTGGTGCTAATGGGGGTAATGCTATCGCATTAAAATTGGTAACAGAGGGTTTACGTTTACAACCTTGCAGTCCCGGGTTTATTGATGGACGTGATGCCATCCTGCAAGCGGATGCTCTCTTTTTTGGTGGACAATTTAATTGTGCTATAATGAATGCTTTTGCAAGAAGAGGTATGGGTGTCGGCGCATTACAGGGATCTTCTAACTCAAGAACTGACCAAACACTAAGTTTTGTTGGTTGTACACCCGGAACTTGTAATACTCCGGCTGGATTAACATCATCTGCTATTACAACCAGCAGCGCTACTGTAAGCTGGAATGCTGTAAGCGGCGCTAATTCTTATGATGTGGATTATAAAAAAAATGCTGATGCCGGATGGACTAATGCTGCAACTGCTACAACAGCCACTTCTGTTAACTTAACAGGGTTATCATCTTCTACTTTATATGACTGGCAAGTAAGAACAAATTGTGCAAGCAGCAGCAGTGCATATTCACAATCGCAATTTACGACTGCTACACCACCATCAGGTTGTCCAGGCCCTTATGATCTTGCTACAAATGGAACAACTGGAGGTGCAGCACTTATTCCACTTAATACAGATGTGAAAGGAACAATCAACCCTGCTGCAGATAATGATTATTACCGTTTCCAAATAGCAACTGGTGGAACCATCACAGTTTCTCTTACAACATTGCCTGCTAATTATCAACTTGACTTGTTGAATTCAGCAGGAACTAGAATTGGAAGATCGGCTAATAATGGTACGACCAATGAATCCATCAATGCTACAGTAGCTGCGGGTGATTATTATGCAAGAGTATATCCTAAAGGCAATGCAAGTAATACAACGCTTTGTTATACATTAAGAGTTACAACAGGTACAGCTACTATTAGTGATGAAAATATTATTGTTAACAACAGAATCAATGTTTACCCTAACCCCGTAAACAAAATAGTAACTATAAATATTCCTGATATAATCGGACAAGCAGATATTCGGGTGTTTGATATGTATGGAAGAATGGTTGTACAAAAAAATACGAACCAGTCAAGTACCCGCTTAGATGTTTCTTCTTTCACGGCAGGTGTTTACCTGATTAAAGTAAAGATGAATGGAAAAGAATCAAATCTAAAAATTGTAAAAGAGTAACCTTTATTTAGTCTAAGAAAAAACCCCCGACGATTCTTTTGGGGGTTTTTTGTTTTTTATCCTGATTTTTTTAAGCACTCACATTAAAATCTCTCAACGCATCATTCAAACTCGTTTTTAAATCGGTACTTGCTTTACGTTGCCCGATAATCAATGCACAACCCACACCATATTCACCTGCAGGAAATTTTTTAGTATAGCTTCCGGGAATTACAACACTTCTAGCCGGAACAATGCCTTTCATCTCTACAGGTATCGTACCGCTTACATCTATAATTTTAGTTGATTGAGTCAATACAACATTAGCACCTAATACAGCTTCCCGTTGCACTCGTACTCCCTCCACTACAATACATCTGCTACCAATAAAACAACCATCCTCTATTATTACCGGGCTGGCTTGCAAAGGTTCCAACACTCCACCAATTCCAACACCACCACTTAAGTGAACACCTTTTCCGATCTGGGCACAACTTCCAACTGTAGCCCATGTATCCACCCTGGTACCTTCATCTACATAGGCGCCAATATTTACATAGCTCGGCATCAACACTACATTCTTTGCTAAATATGCTCCATATCTTGCCACAGCATGTGGTACTGCACGAACACCAAGCTCTTTGTAATTTTTTTTCAACAACATCTTGTCATAAAATTCAAATGGAGCCACATCCCAGGTTTGCATTTGTTGTATGCCAAAATATAATAGTATTGCCTGCTTCACCCATTCATTCACCTGCCAACTTTCCTTAACAGGCTCTGCAGTTCTTAATCTTCCTTTATCCACTTCTTCGATAACTGCCCGAACCGCATCACTATATTTTACATCTTTCAACAATTCACGGTTACTCCAGGCTTCAAGAATTAATTCTTTCATTTTATTAAAATAATTTTTTGCGAAAATAAATGTTATTATGAAACCATCAGAAGTAATTCTTATATGTTTTACTTACAACAGTTTATTCCGAACCTTTGTGGGCTCCCATGTACTAAAGTAATTCTAATCAACTTCATAACTTCGGATTAAAATTTTAATAAACAAAATTCATAAAATCAGATTACCTTCCTATAGCTATTGAGACATTTATTACGAATACATTTACTATAAGAACTTCTGATTTGGAAATGGGCAAATTCCCTGACAAGTCATGTCCCGGATTATGTTACAATTAAAATTGTTTCATCATGGAATCATCAGCATTATTAAGCATTTTATTGCCGTTGGCTTTAGGTATTATTATGTTTGGATTGGGTTTATCACTGTCTGTTGCAGATTTTTCAAGAGTTATAATCTATCCAAAAGCTGTCTTTATTGGATTACTCTGCCAGATGCTGATCCTTCCTGCTGTTTGTTTTGTAATTGCAAAATTATTTAACCTCACACCCGAACTTGCTGTTGGTCTCATTCTGTTGTCAGCTTCGCCAGGTGGAGTTACTTCCAATTTTTACACGCATCTTGCTAAAGGTGATGTCGTATTAGGTATTTCACTCACTGCCGTTGCAAGCTTGCTATGCATTTTTACATTGCCACTAATCGTTAATTTTTCTATGCATGTATTTATGGATGAAAGCCGGTACATCCCACTTCAGTTTATAAAAGTGATGCAGATTTTTATCATTATTTTGGTTCCGGTTATGATTGGTATGATAATTCTTAAAAAGAATTTTTTATTAGCTGGCAAACTGCAAAAGCCGGTTAAGCTTTTTTCTCTTTTATTTCTTTTAGCACTTATTTTAATGCAGATAATTAAAGAAAGAGAAAATCTTAGATCTTTTTGGCAGCAGACAGGAATGGCAGTTCTTAGTTTTAATATTATCAGTTTGGTGGCAGGGTTTTTTATACCCCGGCTTATTAAAATTCCAATAAAACAATCTATCGCAATAAGTATGGGAGGTGGAATTCGTAATGGTACACTGGCAATCACTATAGCCCTGACTCCATCATTATTAAATAACAGTACAATGTCTATACCTGCAGCAATCTATTCTTTGGTAATGTACTTTACAGC
>JANLSA010000248.1:0-2325 GCA_031362085.1 Bacteroidota bacterium
CAAACTGTTGCCACCAGCATTACGATTATATATATCGTATCCAGCCGGGCAAGTAAAAGAGTGGGAACAATTATTCCGAGAATGATAATGATTCCACCCATGGTAGGTGTGCCCTTCTTTGTTTGCTCGCCGGCTAATCCAAGATCCCGGACAGTTTCGCCACCTAATTTTTTACTTAAAATCCGAATCAGTTTTTTCCCATAAATTAATGTAATTATCAAAGACAACAACATAGCCAGCATCACTCGGAATGTGATGAAGTCAAACAACTGACTACCGGGGAATTTTATTCCCTGTTGTTCGAACCATTGAAATAAATGATACAGCATGTTGACTTTTGGTTTTCACTATAACCGGAAGATTTTTTCTACCGGTTTTTCGTTTTTATATAATTACCGTCCAGATAATTTCAAAATTTTAAGCTGCCCTTTACTCAATTCATTTTTCCAACAACTTAAATAGCTCACTCACTTCTTCTTTATCATCAAAATGCAGTTTCACTCCTTTTATCTCCTGGTATTTTTCATGGCCTTTTCCTGCAATCAGAATTATATCTTCTGCATTTGATAAACTGATTGCCGTTTTTATAGCTTCCCGCCTGTCTGCTATTGAAATAAATTTTCTTCTTGCTGCTATACTAACTCCCGCTTCTATGTCTTTTATTATTTGCAACGGGTCTTCACTTCTTGGGTTATCACTGGTAAAAATCACTTTATCACTATGCTCACAAGCCGCTTCACCCATAATCGGCCTTTTTGTTTTATCTCTATCGCCACCACAACCCACTACCGTTATCAGTTTTTCATTTCCATTTCTCAATTTTTTTATTGTAGCCAGCACATTTAAAAGAGCATCGGGTGTATGTGCATAATCTACTATCGCTATTATTTTTTCTTTTGGAGAAATGATATAATCAAATCTTCCTTCAGCACCCGTTAATACACTCAAATATCTCAGCACTTCCTGTTTATCTTCGCCCAGGCAGATGGCCGCACCATATACCGCCAGCAAATTGTATGCATTGAATTCACCAATCATTCTAAAATGTACTTCCTGATCATTTATCACCAATTGTAATCCGGTTAAACTATTATCCAGAATTTTTCCTTTAAACTCAGCAGCGGTACGCAGGCTGTACAAATATTTTTTTGCATTTGTATTTTGCAACATGACGATTCCGCGTTTATCATCGGCATTACTTATGGCAAATGCATCGGATGATAAATTGTCGAAGAAACTTTTTTTCACCCGGATATACTCATCAAATGTTTTGTGATAATCCAGATGATCATGTGTGATATTGCTGAACAATGCACCCGTGAATTTTAATCCCGTACTCCGATGTTGATGAATGGCATGCGAACTATTTTCCATAAACACATGTGTACATCCTTTGTCATACATTTTTTTCAGCAATGCGTTTAAACTGACAGCATCGGGAGTAGTATGTGTGGCAGGTTCCACCTTATCACCTATCAGATTTTCTACCGTGCTTAGCAAACCACATTTGTAACCCAGCGATGTAAAGAGCTTATATAATAAAGTTGCAATTGTTGTTTTCCCGTTTGTCCCAGTCACTCCAACCAATTTCATTTTCTCGGATGGCTGTCCGTAAAAATTATTTGCTATGTATCCAGAAGCTTCTGCGCTATTTTCAACTTGTACATAATTGATATTCTCTTTTAAGGAAGCCGGCAATAATTCACAAATAATTGTTGTTGCCCCTGATTCAATTGCTTTTTCAATGAACTGATGACCATCTGCAGCAACTCCTTTGACTGCGATAAAGACTGAATCTTTTTTTATTTTCCTCGAATCAATCTGCACATCATTTACTTCCACATCTGTATTTCCTATTACAGACCTCAGAGCCACTTTATATAAAACATCTTTTAATAACAACAGAAGAAATTGAAAATTTCAAATTTAAAATTCCAGTTTACCCTAACTCAACATATACAACCATTCCTTTTGCTATTTGTGAACCAACCAGCACGGATTGACCTGTTATCTTTCCTTTTCCATTCACCACTACTTTCAACCCCATATTTTCCAGCAGATACAATGCATCTTTTAATCCCATCCCTTTTATATTCGGCATTGTTTTATTTTTTGCTTCAACCCCTTTCATCACGGGTTGGTAATTATTCGAATAAACTATACTCCAGTTCTTCTGAAGGGTTGAATCCTGAACTGCAACATTCATTTTACCGAGTATATTTTTTATATCTTTTGAATAACCCGAATAGAAATAAGATGAACTATCTTTTTTTACCCCAGCATAATTTGCATTCTTATTTTCCACATACATGGAGTAAAGTTTAG
>JANLSA010000253.1:0-4194 GCA_031362085.1 Bacteroidota bacterium
CAGAAGGCATACATCGGCTTCGTCCAATGCTTTTATAGCACGGATTACAGAATAAAATTCCAGGTCTTCATGCACTTTCGATTTGCGACGGATACCTGCAGTATCAATCAGTACAAATTCTTTACTGAATAAATTATAATGTGTATGAATTGTATCTCGTGTAGTTCCTGCAATTTCACTTACAATGGTACGCTCCTGCCCTACCAATGCATTTAACAAAGATGATTTACCTACATTCGGTTGGCCAACAATTGCAAACTTTGGCAATGAATCATCAGCAGATTCAGCTTGTGCATCATCCGGAATCAATTCAGTAATAGCATCCAGTAATTCACCGGTGCCGCTTCCACTAGCCGCAGCTATAAAAAATATTTTCTCAAACCCCATACTGTAAAATTCGGATGCTTCAAGCATGCGTTCACTATTGTCCACTTTATTTACAACCAGAAAAACAGGCTTTGTAGATCTACGCAAAACACTTGCCATTTCATCATCTAAAGTAGTAATGCCTACTGCTGCATCCACCATAAAAATTATTGCATGGGCTTCTTCAACAGCTATTAATACCTGCTTGGCTATTTCTATTTCAAACACATCACTACTCTCTGAAACAAAACCACCCGTGTCAATGACATTGTAACTTTTGCCATTCCAGTCTGTAACACCATACTGACGGTCACGTGTCACACCACTTACATCATCTACGATGGCTTTGCGTTGTTCAAGCAAGCGATTGAACAAAGTACTTTTTCCAACGTTGGGTCTGCCTGTTATAGCTACTGTAAAACTCATTTTATTTTATATTTCGAATTGCAAATTTCAAATTGCTCGTAACACCTCTACGAACAAATTTCAGATTACAATTTTTTTACTATTTGAATATTCAGGTTCTTGCAAAAAATTTGCAATCAATAACCATATTCTTTTAAATAAAGCTCATTATCTCTCCACTTCTCTTTTACTTTTACAAATAGCTCTAAAAAAACTTTTTGATCAATAAATTTTTCAATATCCTGTCTTGATAAAGTTCCGATCTTTTTTATCATATTTCCTTTGTCACCAATTAAAATTGCTTTTTGCGATTCACGTTGTACGATGATGTCCGCTGTAATTTTAGTAAGCGTCGTTTTTTCTTCATAAGCCCGGACCAAAACAGTGGTTTGATACGGAATTTCATCTTCCATTAAATCAAATATTTTTTCCCGTATTATTTCGCTTACAAAGAAACGGGTTGATAAATCCGTCATTTCATCTGTTGCATAAAAAGGCTCTCCTTCCGGCAACAATTCTAAAATTGGTTTTAAAAATTTATTTTTATTAATACCACTTGTTGCAGTAATAGTTAAAGTGTTTTTGCAATAACTTTTTTCTTTAAAAAAATTTATTACCTCCTCAATTTTCTCTTTACCAGCTCTGTCTATTTTATTGATGACGACAATTGCAGGTACTCTTAATTTTAAAGCAGAAAAAATTGCATCACACTCCTGAATGTTTTCATTTACATCCACAATCAGCAATGCCACGTCAGAATCTTCCAATGCCCCTTTCACAGCCATCATCATCTTTTGATGAAGCTTATATCTTGGGTCAATGATACCGGGTGTATCAGATAATATAATCTGATAACCTTTTTCGTTAAGAATACCTTTTATGCGGTGTCGTGTAGTTTGTACTTTTGATGAAACTATAGCAAGCTTTTCACCCATCAATGCATTAAGTAAAGTGCTTTTACCTGCATTCGGTTTTCCGAAAATATTTACAAAACCTGTTTTCATGAAAAAAGTTGAAGTGCATGCTTCAAACTGTACAAAAAATGAGGAGGTAATCAATCTTTGCCAGTTCGAGTGCAACTGAACAGAAAAAATAAAAGCCATCCCTAATCGTCGGTTGGCTTTCGTTAGTTGCGAAGGGGAGGATCGAACTCCCGACCTTTGGGTTATGAGCCCAACGAGCTACCGCTGCTCTACTTCGCGATGTGGGGTGCAAATGTAGTGGCTTAAGCCCTTTATACCAAATAAAAAACCATCTCAATTAATATGATGGTTTCGCATGCTTAAACTATTTTTTATGCATTACCCTTTCGATACTCCGCTTGCGCCACTTGTTTTTATATCCCGAATCAATCCGGAACCTCTATACTTTACATCGCTTGCACCGCTTGCCTTTGCAGACAGCTCTTTATTCACTGTAATTTTTACACCACTTGCACCATTTACATCTACATCACAGTATTGGGCAATAAAATCATAGCCTTTAAAATCACTTGCCCCGCTTGCATGAATAATTAGATTGGTAACCGATCCTTTTGCTGTGATATCAGATGCTCCACTCAAATCCACATCTAACTTCTGTAATTCAAATTCACCATTTATATCACTGGCCCCTGATAAAACAATTTTAAGTTCATCAGCTTTCACTAATCCCTGGAAAAAAATATCGCAGGCACCAGAAACATCAAACCGGTCAATTTTTTTAAAAGAGATATAAGCTTTCAGTTTCATGTTTTTGTTATTCCATTTTTTCATCCAGCTATTTTTCTTCAAACCGATTACCAAAGTACCATTCTCTACTTTTATTTCTATTTCATCCATGTATTTTTTTTCGGATGCACTTACGGCCACACTCTCCTCATTGCTTTGAGTAATGTACACATCGAATGAACTGGAAATTTTTATAGCATGAAAATTTTTGGCCTCACGTACTTCTGCATTCGGATCATTTATTTTTTGAGCAAACGTAAAAGAGGAAATAAAAAGCCCTGCCACTACAATCAATATCTTTTTCATATAAAATTAATTTAAGATTATTTTGAAATTTTCTTTACACTTCCGCCACCACTATTTTTTATTTCACGTATCAATCCGGTTCCTTTATACCTCACATCGCTGCCACCACTAGCATCTACGCTCAATTCCTTATTTACGGTAATGGAAACATCGCTGCCACCATTTGCTCTTGCATTACAGTTTTCAACTATGAAATCAGCACCTTTAAAATCACTACCTCCACTTACATCAACAGTAAGTGAAATTGCAAAACCCGAAATTACAATATCTGATCCACCACTTGCTTCTGCATTAAAATTTGTAACATTTACCTTGCCATGAAAATCGCTACCACCAGAAACATCCAAATTCATTTTATCCGATTTGAATATTCCTTCAATTTCAATATCCGATCCGCCAGATGCATTTAGGCCATCCAGGGATTTAGCAGAAACATAGGCTTTTAATTTCCGGCTACGCCATGTAAAATCAATATTTACATGCTTATCTTCTTTTTCATAATAAATTTTCAAAACACCATCAACAACTTTAGTTATTACCTTATCGCGGTATTTTGTCTCAACTGCACTTACTGCCACGGCTTCGTCTCCCTGACTCAGATAAAGATCGATACCCCCCGAAACTTCAATAGCATGAAAACCACTTACATTTCTTTTTTCTGCATTGGGGTCATTAATTGTTTTTTGAGCAAATACAACTGTCGTAAATAAAACAACAGATAACAAGCTTATTACTTTCTTCATTTTATTAAATTTAAAATTATTTGATATTAACCCCGGCTCACTTTAGCTCCCGTATTCGTTCTTAGTTCACGAATACCTGCATTACCTTTATATTTTACAAAACCGCCTGTGTTTCCCCGTACGTTTAATTCTTTATTTACTGAAATATAAATGCCTGCACCCGTGCTAACTCTTACATCACAATTTTCAGTCTTCAATTCATACCCTTGAAACATACTTCCGGTGTCGCCATTTACATCTAGCTTTTCAGCAGAACCTGAGAAATGAATTTCAGAACCCGTAGTTTGGCTTACTTCCAAATCATCTACATCAATCATACCTTTAACTACTGCACCCGTATTCACATTCATCTTTAAATTTGAAGCTTTTAATGTTCCCTTTATTTCTACCTGAGCCCCAGTTGATGCATTTAATTTATTAATCTTTTTAATTGAAACATAAGCCCTCAGGTCTTTGCTTTCTCCTTTCTTATTAATTGCACCCAATTTCGGTTCGTAATAAATTTTCAAAACGCCATTTACCACATTTGTAACTATCTTATCCCGGAACTCGTTGGTTGCTGCACTCACAGCCACATCTTCTGTTTCGCCCTGAGTAAGAATGAGTTTTATTCCGGTTGCCACATCAATTCCACTATAGCCACTTACATTTCTTTTTTCAGCATT
>JANLSA010000325.1:0-4756 GCA_031362085.1 Bacteroidota bacterium
CAAATACGTTGTCAAAAATTGTGGGTGCATTGCCAATCGAAGTTGTGGTAATGAATCAACTCACAGTTAATCTTCATCTGATGCTGGTGAGTTTTTACAGGCCAACAGTAAAGCGATTCAAAATTATTTGTGAAGCAAAAGCATTTCCAAGTGATCAGTATAGTTTTGAAACACATGTGGACTGGCAAGGTTTCAATCCTGATAATGCAATTATTGAAGTAAACCCAAGAGAGGGTGAATATTGTTTACGAACAGAAGATATCATCTCAACAATCAAAGAACATAGGGATGAAACTGCGCTGGTCATTTTTGGCGGCATTAATTATTATACCGGGCAGTTTTTTGATATAGCAGCTATTACTCAAGCTGCACATGAGGCAGGTGCAGTTGCCGGATTTGATCTGGCTCATGCCGCAGGTAATGTTGAATTGCATTTGCATCAATGGGAAGTTGACTTTGCATGCTGGTGCAGTTATAAATATTTAAATTCTGGTCCCGGTGCCATCGGTGGTGCTTTTATCCATGAGAAGCATCATGATAAAAATCTGCCACGATTTGCGGGGTGGTGGGGTTATGATAAACCCACACGTTTTAAAATGGAAAAAGGGTTTAAAGCAATGCCGGGTGCCGAAGGTTGGCAACTGAGTACACCTGCCATTTTTTTATACGCAGCTCATCGTTCTGCATTGGAAATAGTGGATGAAGCAGGTTGGGAAAATATTCTTGTAAAGAAAAGGTTACTCAATAATTATTTATGGTTTTTGCTTCAGCAATTAAATGAAAAAAGCGGAAAGAAATTCATCCTGATAACTCCTAAGAATGAAAAGGAGAGAGGCTGCCAGGTTTCTTTATTAATTAATGCGAATGGGAAATTAGTTTATGATGAATTGATTAAAACAGGCATTATGGTGGATTGGCGGGAACCAAATACAATCCGCCTGGCACCTGTACCATTATATAATACATTTGAAGAAGTTTGGCAATTTGTACAGGCATTTGAAAAAATTCTGCAATCAATTGCGTAATAACTTTAAAAGATGATTGAAAAATATCTTTGGATAATCGGCTCATCAATATTTATTATTCTCGGAATCATTCATCTTTTCTATACATTCTTTACAAATAAATTTTCTGTGCGGGATAAACAAACAGAAGATTTGATGAAAAAAACATTTCCAGTACTTACAAAAAAGACAACCATGTGGAAAGCCTGGATTGGGTTTAATGCAAGCCATAGTATCGGTGCTATTTTTTATGGTGTAGTTAATTTGTATTTTGGGGTACTTCATTTTGAGTTATTAAAAGAGTCCGTTTGGTTGTTATCATTTATGTTACTTGTTTGTTTATTCTATCTTTTTCTTGGTTTTAAATATTGGTTTATCATTCCCCGTACCGGAATCTTAATTTCATTTCTTTGTTTTGTGGTTGCTACTATTTTAATAGTAATGAGATGAAAAAAAAATTCGACTTAGTTTTTTTTCTTGCAATAACAAACTTCCAACCTCAAACAGTATTTTTGCACCATGACCCGTCAGCAACTCGTCGAACAAATTTTTAAAAAACAAACGTATCTCTGTGTTGGTTTAGATACCGACATTACAAAAATTCCCAAATATCTTTTGAGTGAAGCAGATCCTGTATTCAGTTTTAATAAAGCGATTATTGATGCTACAAAAGATGTATGTGTCAGCTATAAAATCAATACCGCCTTTTACGAAGCACTGGGAGTAAAAGGTTGGGTATCTATGGAAAAAACAGTTCGCTATATAGGTGAAGAGCATTTTAAAATTGCCGATGCCAAACGTGGCGATATTGGTAACACATCATCACAATACGCTAAAGCTTTTTTTGAAACATTACCATTTGATGCTATAACGGTTGCGCCGTATATGGGTGAAGACAGCGTAAAACCATTTTTAGACTACGAAGGAAAATGGGCAATCGTATTAGGTCTTACATCAAATAAAGGAGCAAAAGATTTTGAGTTGCAGGTATCAGATGATGAATTGCTTTATGAAAAAGTTTTAAAAAAAGTGAGTGAATGGGGTACAACGGAAAATTTAATGTTTGTAGTTGGTGCAACACAAGCTGAAGAATTTACCAACATAAGAAAAATTTCACCCAATCATTTTTATCTTGTACCCGGAGTAGGAGTACAGGGTGGAAGCTTAAAAGATATTTCTGAAAAAGCAATGATAAAGGATTGCGGCATTTTGGTAAATGCAAGCCGGGCTATTATCTACGCTTCCGAAAAGGAAGATTTTGCTGAAGAAGCAAGAGCTATTGCTCAGCAGTACCAGTTTGAGATGAAAGAGTATCTTGATGGGTTAAAATAAATAAGAGACATCTTTCAATGTCTCTCAATGGTTGCGACCAATTCAAATAAATAAAAATCATTCGATCTAAGTTCTCCACCACCTGGCTGAGACAGGGGTATCAAATTTTAAACCCTACCGTTAAAATAGCATTCCCCGTATTCGATTTAATCGTTGCAAGCGGAGTTAATCCACTTTGTAAACGATACGGAGTATGAACATCTTTCCCGAATGTGTGTATATATGTTACATCTATAAAAAATCCTTTGTTACGATAACCCAGGCCACCACTTGCCTGAAACTTACTTCCTTTTTCACCAACAATATCTTTATACGGGTTGCCATAATAGGCAGCACCCAGCCTTGCCATAATCGTTGTGAATTTCAACTCGCCACCAGCACGGAAATTAAATGTGCCTTTATATGCTTTATCAATTGCTTTATTTAA
The DNA here is from genome assembly GCA_031362085.1 of Bacteroidota bacterium. GTDB lineage: Bacteria > Bacteroidota > Bacteroidia > Chitinophagales > Chitinophagaceae > VBAR01. The sequence continues at coordinate 2,764 of JANLSA010000325.1, forward strand.
TTGCTTCAGATAGTTAACCGTTGATTGATTGTCTAAATCTTCCTGTGTGGGATCAAATTTTGAAGCTTTATAGTTTACATATTCAATATCGGCTGTTAAAAATCCTTTCTGTTTTTTTACATTCTCTACTTCATGAAGTACATACGAGGCACTGCCAATTATTTTATAAGGCGTTTGAAGTGTGTATTTAAAAGTTGCTTTTGTAAGACCGCTTAAAAATTCTGATGTCTGATTCAGTTCACCTTTATATAGCTCAGTACTGGTGGTAATATCCGAACTGTAATTGTCTGTAAGCGATAAAAAAGTTGGTGAATGCAATGCAAAGCCCAGCCGAACCCGTTCAACGGGTTTATAAATTAATCCGGCTCTAATTATAAAACCAACACCTTTTGTTGAAAGGCTTTCGGAAAAAGTTGCGAAATCAAATTTATTATTAGGGTTTGTTGTTGCATCTGCTTCATCAAAAATGGAGGTACGTGAATAATCTAAAAAGGAAACACCCAGCGAGCCTCCGAAATATAATTTATCATTCAGGTTTGTTGCCCCACCCAATGCCAGTTCAGTAGTACCTCCTTTATTCATTATCTGCTGTCGTTGTATTAAACCTGTTCCTATTGGTGCACGGGTTTGAAACTGATAATTGCCGGATGTGCCTCCGGCAATGGTATCTATCCAATAGGTATTAAATGCAAGACTGGTTCCGTAGGAATAGTTTGAAGCAACACTGTTTGCATCCTTATCATTATTGTTTCTTATTTCTTCTAAAAATTTTTGCGAGTAGGAGCTTTGATTATTTTGTCCTATATAAGAAATCGTATTTCCAAAACTTGCATTGCGGTTGATTGCAAGACTAAATGCAGATCCCCGGCTGCCTCTGCCATTTTTGTTATTGCCGGTACCAAATACAACACCGGAAGTACCAAAGCCAAAATTATTTTTTTTCTGTTTATCGTCTGTCTTGCCAAAATAAGTTGATTTTGTATTTCCTAGATTGTATGCTGGAGTAAATACAAAATCACCTGTTTTATAAAAGCCAAGACCTGCAGGATTAACAAATGTTGCAGATAAGTCTCCACCGAGGCTGCCCATTGCTCCACCAACAGCCTGTTGTCTTGCCGTACCGCTTTGTGCATTCATGAGCACCTGGGTCGTGCCGTAGAACTTGTCGACGTTTTTGATCTCGATCATGACGGGAACCTGGACATAGGACCTCAGCGAGTGATGGCGGTGCGCGCTTGCAGGCGTTTGGCCAACTGAGACAGGGCGAACGAGATTGCGAAGTAAATGACGGCAGCGAACAGATACATCTCGACCAAGCGTCCGTCGCGCTGCGCGATCTTCGAGGCGGCGCCGAGAAAATCCGTCAGCGACAGCACATAGACGAGTGATGTGTCCTGAAACAGGATGATCGTCTGTGTCAGCAGAACCGGCAGCATGTTGCGAAACGCCTGCGGCAGCACGACGTAGCGCATGTTTTGCCAGTAGGTGAGGCCGAGCGCATAGCCCGCCGCCGCCTGTCCGCGCGAGATCGATTGAATGCCGGCGCGCATGATCTCGGAGAAGTAGGCCGCTTCGAACAGCGTGAACGTGACGAGCGCAGAGGTGAAGGCACCAACCGCCATGGGCCGCGACGCGCCCGTGATCCACTGCCCGACGTAGGGGATGAGAAAGTAGAACCAGAAGATCACCAGCACGAGCGGCAGCGAGCGCAGAAAGTTCGAATACCCGGCGGCCAGCCAGGACAGCGCCGTGATCCCCGACAGGCGCATCATGGCGAGCAACGTGCCGAGCACGACGCCGCCGACGGTCGCGAGCACAGTCAGCATCAGCGTGAAGCGCATACCTTCGAAAAACAAGTAAGGCAGTGTGCGCCAGATGACGTCAAAATCGAATTGGCCGAACATGGCGTTCATTTCCCCACGCTGTGGCCGGGGATGGCGACACGTGATTCAAGCGCGCGCATGCCGACGACGACGACAGCATTGACGGCGAG
>JANLSA010000370.1:0-1559 GCA_031362085.1 Bacteroidota bacterium
AATGCGGTTTCTTCGCCGCAGATATAAGCACCTGCACCACGGTGCACATAAATCTCACAATCAAAGCCACTGCCGAGAATATTTTTACCGAGAAAGCCATTTTGTTTTGCTTCTGCAATAGCCTCTTCTAAAATATCAACAATCCAGGCATACTCACCACGAATGTAAATGTAACTAACGTTGCTACCCAACGCAAATGAAGACACAATCATCCCTTCAATCAGGTAATGCGGAATAAATTCCATTAGGTAGCGGTCTTTAAAAGTACCCGGTTCGCTTTCATCTGCATTAACCACCAAATGCCTTGGCACACCTTCGGGCTTGGCAATAAAACTCCATTTCATCCCTGTAGGAAAACCTGCACCACCACGGCCACGAAGTCCGCTCTTTTTTACTTCTTCCACAATATCAGCAGGCTGCATTTTTAATGCTTTCTCCACGCTGCGGTAACCACCTTCACGGCGATACACTTCGTAGCTGCGGATGCCCGGAACATGTGCGTTTGCTAATAATAATTTTTTACTCATATCTCAATTTGCCTTTGGCAAATTTTTATTTTGTTACGAACATTTATTCTTTATTAATCTTCATTGGCGTCGCACTCTTCAACTGTTTCACTTTATTCAACTTTTATCTTAGCGTATGTTGTTTGTCAGGCGACCAACAACGGCTAAAGACTCTTTAATTATATGCCTCAAGAATTTCAACAGTACTTTTATATCGTTTGATACCCTTATACATACTTTCAAATTCCTCCAACACACTCTTATTGTCAGATATCATCGATTTTAAAGCTTCTTTAGAAAGGTCTACCAATTTAGAATTTTTACCCTTTCTTAAAAAATAGCTATAGTGATTATCTGCAGTATAAACATTTACTCCAAGTATTTTTTCCTTCTGCCTGTAAGAATAGAATAACTCAATTTTTCCGGTTCGTATCCTCATTCCAAAAAGTTCCCTCGCAGGCATTTTACCTAAGTGAATCTGGGGTGTACTATCAAGTCTTACAGCATAGTAATCCTCGGTTTGGTACGACTTAACACTATCAAACGAAATATCCAGCTTTTTACCATCGCCTTCAAAATGTTCGTAGCCCAGTACCGCAGCCTTAATCTTAAGCTTTTCAAAAGTGAGAAATTTACCGCTATTCATTTCGATAAAAATATCACGTTTGGATTCTCTTGATTCTTCCATATCGTTCTTTAATTCTTTTTGCGATTGGGAAAAAACAGGAATTGAAGCCAGGAATACTGCTATTACCAGGAACAATTTTTTCACACGTGTTGTTGAGGGCATATTTTAAATTTTGAATTTTGAATGCTTAACCCTTTACCGCCTGTCTTGCAAATAACACCCAGCGTTTTCCTTTCTTCACCCATACTTCCAGTACTTTTAAATGATAATTATTAACTACTGTAGCGCCTCCCAATGTTGCAGTAATATCCGCTACAAAACGCACATTCGCCATATTATCATTCATCAGCACCGTGATACTGTCTTCTTTAAAACTTTGGTAACTGATATAACCTCTTTCAAAATCTTTTACCAAATCTTTTTTG
>JANLSA010000375.1:0-2708 GCA_031362085.1 Bacteroidota bacterium
CAAAGGAATACTTCCATCCAAATTGGTTCTTAAAATTTTTCCATTTGGAGAAGAAATATTTTGCGGCAGCAATTGATCAGATGCATCGCCGGTTGTAATAAATAATTTCAAGTCGGGACTGATTAACAGCCTGCAGCCATTATGAATACTTGATGCAGAAATGTTATCAAGAATAATTGTTGGGGAATTTAAAGTGGTGCCTGTATAAAAGTAGCGAACAATTTTCTCTTTGTAGCCGCTACCATAATTATAATTATATCCGATATATACATACGGAGTGACAGGAAAATTTGGATGAAGTACCATCCCAAGCAAACCACCTTCACCGTTTGAAACTACTTCGGTAATAGTTATAACTGGAATAACGACACCGGTAGTTGGGTTTACCCGGCTTATCTTTCCCCCACGTTCTGTCATCCAGATAAAATTATCAGGTCCCCATAAAATTTCCCATGGATATTGCAACCCATTTATTAAAACACTGTCTTTTATTTCAACTTCAGATGGAGGAATTGTTGGTTCCGGGCTATTGTTTTTCTTTTTACAATTAACCAATAGCAAAGTTGATAACACAAATACTTTAAAAAAAAACTTCATGGAAAATGTCACCATATTTATTGATTTTTATTTTTATAACAAAGCCATAAATTTTGTTATACAACTTTACTAAGTTCGGACATTTTTTGCCGATTCCTGCCGCCGTTGACGGATGAATAAAAGATATTCACCGAAAATTATTCTGAAGAACAGCTAAAACATGTAATTTTATCATTCAATAAAAACTTAATAAAATGAAAGGGACACGTAATCTAAGTTTACTTATTATTCTCGGGCTTGTACTTGTTTTAGGGGCATGGAGTTGTGGTGGTTATAATGGATTGGTAAAACAGGATGAAAAAGTAAAAAATATGTGGAGTAATGTGCAAAGTGCTTATCAGCGTCGTGCAGATCTTATTCCGAATCTGGTGAATGCGGTAAGAAGTGAAGCAACTTTCGAGCAACAAACACTTATTCAGACAATAGAAGCCCGATACAAAAACTTAAGTACAGTAAAAGTAGATCCGGCAAATCTTACTACTGATAACATCCAAAAATTTCAATCTGCACAGGGCGAATTAAGCGGTGCTTTGCAACGTTTAATGGTTGTTGTAGAAAATTATCCTAACCTTAAATCGAACGAAGGCTTCCGGAATCTGCAAACTCAATTAGAAGGAACTGAAAACCGCATTAATGCTGCCCGGAATGATTTTAATGGTGTAATAAATTCTTATAACACTAAGGTTCGTTCATTCCCGATGAACATCTTTGCCGGTATGTTTGGGTTTAAAGTAAAAGAAGGATTCAAAGCAGATGAAGGCTCACAAAAGGCTCCTGCCATTCCTGAAAATATTATGGAGAAAAAATAATGAAGCTTTTTCCCTGGCAAAAAAGAAAAGAATTCTTCAGTAAAGAGGAAAAGGATCGTATTGCTGATGCTATTCGGCAAGCAGAACGTATGACCAGCGGTGAGGTACGTGTATTTGTTGAAAGTAAATGCAGATACATGGACGCATTAGACAGGGCTGCTGAAATTTTTTTCAATCTTGAAATGGATGAGACAGCAGATCACAACGCCGTACTAATATACGTTGCGGTGAAGGATCGTCAACTTGCTGTTTTTGGTGATGAAGGTATTCACAATAAAGTTGGCGATACATACTGGAATGCTGAAGTTGAAAAAATGATTGGCAGATTTAGTAATAACAGTTATGCAGAAGGAATTCGTGAAGTGGTAATGGATGTAGGCGTTGCGTTGAATAAATATTTTCCCTATAACAACGATACTGATAAAAATGAACTGCCGGACGATATTGTGTTTGGCAAATAAACATGAAGAAAATTTTCCTTATACTTTTCTTATTTTTTTCAGTTTGTGTAAATGCACAAATTGAAAAAGCGATTCCAGCAAAACCCTCCAGAACAGAAGGTCTTGTTCATGATTTTACAAAAGCAAGATTGATTACACCACAGCAGGAAGAATTTCTTGAACAAAAGTTGCAGAAGTATAATGACAGCACATCCAACCAAATTGCAATTGTAATCGTTGAAGATTTAAAAGGATATGATGCTAATGAATTTTCGAGAGCAATAGGTGAAACATGGGGAGTTGGTGGGCAAGCAAATTTTGATAATGGTATAGTCATACTTATTTCAACGGGTGGAGGTGAAGGTAAAAGAGATGCTTACATTGCAACAGGCCGGGGTATGGAAGGAGCAATCCCTGATATTACAGCTAAATACATTGTTGAGGAAGAAATCATTCCAAATTTTAAAAATAAAGAATTTTTCAGAGGACTTGATGAAGCTACAGATGCAATAATAAAAGCAGCTGCAGGTGAGTTTAAAGCACCGGCTGGTTATGGAAAAGGGAAAAGGCCTAAAAATATTATTGGAACGATTATCTTAATTCTAATCATCTTATTTGTTATATCATCAAGAGGGAAAAAAGGTGGTGGTGGCATGGTGTCGAGAAGAGGATATCATGATGCATGGGGGCCAATTTTTTGGGGCAGTGGTGGTGGATGGGGAAGTAGTGGCGGCGGTGGAAGTAGTGGAGGTGGAGGCTTCGGAGGTTTTGGTGGTGGAAGTTTTGGTGGGGGTGGTGCTGGAGGTAGTTGGTAGCAACAATCACTTAAGGAAATTATAAAGATATTAATAAAACATGACAT
>JANLSA010000391.1:0-19050 GCA_031362085.1 Bacteroidota bacterium
GAGTGGCCTTGCAAAATCTTTGGAGTATATGGGCCTGAAAGAAGGCGCTGCTATCAAAGGACAAAAGGTAGATTATGTTTTTATCGGCAGTTGCACCAATTCAAGAATAGAAGATTTAAGAATGGTGGCATCTTTTGTAAAAGGAAAAAAGAAAGCAGATGATGTGGAAGTGTGGATTGTTCCGGGAAGTAAACAGGTAGAAAAACAAGCAATAGAAGAAGGTATTGATAAAGTATTTGCTGAAGCAGGATTTATATTACGTCAACCGGGTTGCAGCGCATGCCTTGGTATGAATGAAGATAAAATACCAACAGGTAAATATTGTATCAGCACCAGCAATAGAAACTTTGAAGGAAGACAGGGACAGGGAGCAAGAACATTGCTTGCAAGTCCGTTGACAGCTGCTGCTGCTGCTATCACCGGAAAAGTTTGTGATGTAAGAGAATTGCTCGTAAACGAAATGGCTGAAGAATTAAACTAAAAAAATGTCCAAAAGAATAAACATAATTAAGTCAACAGCAGTTCCACTCAACATAGAGAATGTGGACACTGACCAGATTATTCCTGCACGTTTTTTAAAAGCAACTAGCAGAGATGGTTTTGGTAAAAACCTATTCCGCGATTGGAGATATATAAACGATGATGAAAACCAGCCAAAGAAAGATTTTCCTTTAAATGACAAAACCTACAGCGGTAAAATTTTATTAGCTGGTAAAAATTTTGGCTGCGGTTCTTCAAGAGAGCATGCAGCATGGGCAATTAAAGATGCCGGGTTTGATGTAGTAGTGAGCAGCTTCTTCGCTGATATTTTTAAAAACAATTCGCTGAATAATTTTTTATTGCCGGTAACAGTCAGCGAAAGTTTCTCACAAAAATTGTTTGAAGCCATTGAAAAAAATCCATCAACAGAAGTTGAAGTGAACCTGGAAAAACAAACAATCAGTGTTGATGGTCAGTCAGAGTCATTTGACATCAACAGTTATAAAAAAACCTGCCTGCTAAATGGCTATGATGACATTGATTATCTGCTCAATAGCAAAGAAGAAATTATTCAATACGAAAACAGTTTAGCATAACTCCTTATGAAAAAGAAAATAGCAATATTAAATGGTGATGGCATCGGCCCTGAAGTAACAAAACAGTCAATAAATATATTGAATGCAATTGCTGAAAGGTTTGGCCATTCATTTACTTACCAGGAAGCGTTAATCGGTGCTGATGCGATTGATAAAACAGGAACAGCATTACCTTCTGAAACAATTGACATCTGCCTGGATAGTGACGCTGTGTTATTCGGCGCTGTTGGTCATCCTAAATATGATAATGACCCGAATGCAAAAGTGAGACCCGAGCAAGGAATATTGGGAATCAGGAAAGCATTGCAATTGTTTGCAAACATCCGCCCAGTCACTACTTACAAAACATTACATCACCTCTCTCCTGTCAAATCAAAAAATTTAGAAGGCGTTGATTTTATCATCTTCCGAGAGCTTACAGGAGGAATTTATTTTGGTAAAAAACAAACTGCCGAAGATGGTAGTTCGGCAAGTGACGAATGTTTTTATACAAAAGAAGAAATAGAAAGAATTTCTCACCAGGCGTTTCAATATGCACAGAAGAGAAGAAAGAAACTGACACTGGTTGATAAAGCGAATGTGCTGGATACTTCTCGTCTCTGGAGAAAATGTGTTCAGCAAATAGCAACTCAATATATAGATGTGAAAGTTGATTATATGTTTGTTGATAATGCAGCGATGCAAATTCTTATTAATCCAAAGCAGTTTGATGTAATACTTACTGAAAATATGTTTGGTGATATCATCAGCGATGAAGCCAGTGTGCTGGCTGGTTCTTTAGGATTATTGCCTTCTGCATCAGTTGGAAATAAAACAGCATTGTTCGAACCGATTCATGGTTCTTACCCACAAGCAGCGGGAAAAGATATTGCCAACCCGCTTGGTTCTATTCTTTCTTCGGCTATGATGCTTGACCATTTTGGCATGAAAGAAGAAGCTGCTTTAATCCGTGAGGCAGTTGAGTGGACTCTCGAAAATAATTTCGTAACTAAAGATATTGACCCGGTGAATTTTTATTTCACCTCCACAATCGGCGAGCTGTTGTGTGATTATATAAGTGGAAAAATTCCGGGTTCTATTAAGAAAGAGAATATTGAGTTGAGAAAGTCGACGATAATATAGCAGCCCACCCAAACCCTACCGAAGGGAGGGCTTTGCTGCGCACAAATGCCAGCTTATCGGAGAAGTTGATTGAATAGTAAAATACCGATAAGCGTGGGCTGTGAAAGGATGGCCTTCCCTTTGGGAAGGTCGGGATGGGCATCAGTTCTTGTTTTTTTAAAACGGCGGGTGTATATTTACAAAACATACATCCTCATGTTGAAGAGTAAAATAAATAATGTCATCAATGTTTCTGCCTCAATAATTATTGTGGTTGTCATTATTATTACTTCAGCAGGAGGTGGTGCATGATAATAAATTAAAAACTAATTATACAGCAACCCGCCTCCAAAAAGGCGGGTTTTTTCGGCCCATCCTAAATCCTTTCCGAAGGGAAGGACTTGGAAGAGTCTTATAATTAGAATAGTCAAGAATGAAAACGAAACTCAAAACTTAGTAAACTTAAGCCTCCCCCTCGGGGAGGTTTGGAGGGGCTTATTATGGCTTCATATTATAACAATGACACGATTATCTTTTCAAACGGCGAGTTTGTAAAAGCTGCTGATGCAAAAATGGATTTGTACAGCCAGTCTTTGCACTATGGTTATAGTGTATTTGAAGGAATCCGTTCGTATAAAACAGTGAATGGTGAAACAAAAATATTCAAAGAGGTTGAGCACTTTGAACGTTTAAAGATTTCTGCTGCTGCTTTGAATATGCCCTATTACTGGACAACTGAAGAACTGATTGCTGCTACTTATGAAGTATTGAAACAAAATTATCTTGGAGATGCTTATATCCGCCCGGTTGTGTATGCACCAGCGAATATGAAGTTTGATATCAACGATAAATCTTTTATTGTTATCCAGGCTTGGGAAATGCAGCCGTTCCTTGGTGAAAAATTAATAAGGGTAATGACATCTACTTTCCAACGTCCGAATCCAAAGGGATTTAAGATACATGCAAAGGCTGCGGGTCATTATGTAAACTCTATTCTTGCCAGCCAGGAGGCAAAAGCAAATGGTTTTGATGAAGCATTGTTGCTTGATATGAATAATTATGTAGCTGAAGCACCGGGAGCAAATATATTTTATGAGAAAGGCGGAAAATTATTTACACCTGCAGCAGGTAATATTTTAACCGGTATTACAAGAGCTACTGTTTTGGAAATATGCAATGAATTAGATATTAAAGTGGAAGAAAAATTTTTTACGATTGATGAATTAAAAGATGCTGATGCTGCTTTCTTCTGCGGAACAGCTGCTGAAGTGATTGGATTTGAAAGTTTGGATGATTATATATTTCCCTTGAACTGGAATGATTCAATTTCAAGGAGAATACAAATGGCATATAAAGACAGAGTTATTGAAAAAGAATTATTGCCACGGAAGCATGGAGTAACACGGAAGGAGTTTGCATAGCAAAAGGAATGCTCTTTGCCCCGTAGGGGCAAAATATTGGTAGCCCCGGGTGAAACCCGGGGAAGATAAAATGAATGAGTGATAAGAACCCCTACGGGGTTCAACATTTGTTCGAGAATGGAAATGGTTGATAGAGTAAGTAAAGTGGAAATGTGGTGAATAGAGTTACAACAGTACAAGAGTGCGACGCAACGAAAGTTTAATAGTAGTACAAAAGCTAAGTACATAAAAAAGAAAAAGTAGAAATGAGTGATTCGAATAAACATAGTAATCTTCAAAGCCCCTCTTTAGGGGATGGGGGTATCGAAATAAATAAATACTCAAAGGTTTTAACACAGGATGAAACACAACCGGCTGCACAAGCTATGCTGTACGGCATTGGGCTGACGGAAGATGATTTGAAAAAAGCTCAAGTGGGCATTTGCAGTATGGGTTATGATGGCAATACCTGCAATATGCACCTGAATGATTTGGCGAAGGTGGTGAAGCAGGGCGTGTGGGATAATGATTTGGTGGGTTTGATTTTTAATACAATTGGTATCAGTGATGGAATAAGTAATGGTACGGATGGAATGCGATATAGTTTGGTGAGCCGCGATTTGATTGCTGATTCAATTGAAGCTGTTGTTGGCGGTTTTTATTATGATGGCCTTATTGCGATTCCGGGTTGTGATAAAAATATGCCGGGTTCTGTTATGGCAATGGGCCGGCTGAACCGTCCGTCGATAATGTTGTATGGCGGAACGATTGCACCCGGTCATTATAAGGGAGAGGATTTAAATATCATTTCTGCATTTGAAGCGTTGGGTCAAAAAATTGCAGGCACAATGAACCCGGAAGATTTTAAACAAATCGTTCAGCATTCATGTCCGGGTGCCGGTGCATGTGGCGGTATGTATACGGCCAATACCATGGCATGTGCGATTGAAGCATTGGGAATGAGTTTGCCTTTTTCATCATCCAATCCAGCACTGAGTGAAGAAAAGAAAAAAGAATGTTTGGATGCAGGTAAAGCGATAAGATTATTACTCGAAAAAGATATTCGTCCTTCTGATATTATGACACGCAAAGCATTTGAAAATGCAATTACCGTAATTATGATTTTAGGAGGAAGCACCAATGCTGTTTTGCATCTGATTGCGATGGCAAAAAGTGTGAACATAAATTTAATACAGGACGATTTTCAAACGATTAGTGATAAGGTTCCAGTGCTGGCTGATTTCAAACCCTCTGGAAAATATCTCATGCAGCAGCTTCATGAACATGGCGGGTTGCCATCAGTAATGAAGTATTTACTTGCCAAAGGAATGTTGTATGGCGATTGTTTGACAGTAACCGGTAAAACGGTAGCAGAAAATTTAGCAGGTGTTCCGGATTTGGATTTCGAGGCTCAGAAAATTATTTATCCAATAGAACAACCGTTAAAAAAAACGGGGCACCTGCAAATTCTGTATGGCAATCTTGCTGAGAAAGGAAGTGTTGCAAAAATTTCCGGTAAAGAAGGTGAAAAATTTGTGGGACCTGCAAGAGTATTTGATGGTGAACAAAAATTAATTGCCGGTATAAAAAGCGGGTTGATAAAAGCAGGTGATGTGGTAGTAATAAAAAATGAAGGGCCGAAAGGTGCACCCGGTATGCCGGAGATGCTGAAACCAACTTCTGCTATCAGTGGCGCGGGATTAGGAAAAACTGTTGCATTGATTACTGATGGCCGTTTCAGTGGCGGCACACATGGTTTTGTTGTCGGACATATCACACCCGAAGCACATGAAGGTGGTTTGATTGGATTTGTACATGATGATGATATCATTGAAATAGATGTAACAAAGAATACGATCATTCTAAAAGTAAGCGATGAAGAAATTGCTAAAAGAAAAGCAAACTGGAAACAACCGGCATTGAAAGTGAGCAGAGGGGTGTTGTATAAATATGCGATGTGTGTGAAGGATGCGAGTGAGGGGTGTGTTACAGATGAGGCTCCATCCCGACCTTCCCCGAAGGTGAAGGCCACCAACACACAAGGCCAGCTTATCGAAGAGACTGATGGGAAAGAAAATGGTTGATATGTGTTGAGCAAAGAATTAAAGATGATGTGGTAGAACAAAAAGTTGATTAAAGATATAAAGTACCGCTCCTTCTCCGACAGGAGAAGGAGATGGAGGATGAGGCCAAATTGAGTATTGAATATTGAACATTTAAAAAGTGAAACATGGAAACACTTGAAGTATTAAAAGAAAAAACTGCAACAAAGAAAGTTGAATCTATAAGTGGCAGTGAAGCTGTTTTAAGAGCATTTGTTGCCGAAGGTGTCGATACCATCTTTGGTTATCCCGGTGGCGCCATCATGCCCATCTATGATGCATTATATGATTATAATGACAAGCTGAAACATATCCTGGTTCGTCATGAGCAGGGTGCCATACATGCAGCGCAGGGTTTTGCAAGAGTAAGTGGAAGAACTGGTGTTGTGTTTGCAACCAGCGGTCCCGGTGCAACGAATCTTGTTACAGGATTAGCTGATGCCATGATTGACTCCACTCCTGTTGTGTGTATCACTGGACAGGTGTTTGCACATTTGTTGGGCACTGATGCTTTCCAGGAAACTGATGTAATAAATATTACCACACCTGTTACTAAATGGAACTACCAGGTTACTGATGCAAAAGAAATTCCATCTGTGTTAGCAAAAGCATTTTATATCGCTGGCAGCGGAAGGCCCGGACCAGTATTAATTGATATTACAAAAAATGCTCAATTGCAATTGTTCGAATATGAAAGTTATAAAAAATGTGACCATATCAGAAGTTATCGTCCCAAGCCAATTGTACGTAAAGAATATATTGAACAAGCAGCCAAACTGATTAATGAAGCAGAAAGACCATTTGTAATATTTGGACAGGGCGTTATTCTTGGTAAAGCAGAAAAAGAATTTATCAAATTCATAGAGAAATCGGGCATTCCTGCTGCATGGACAATTCTTGGAATGAGTGCAATACCAACTAATCATCCGCTTGCTGTTGGTATGTTAGGTATGCATGGAAATTATGGGCCTAATCTTTTGACAAATGAATGTGATGTATTGATTGCAATTGGTATGCGTTTCGATGACCGTGTTACCGGAAGATTAGATAAATATGCAAAACAGGCAAAAGTTATTCATCTCGATATTGACCCTTCTGAAATAGATAAGAATGTAAAAACAACAGTACCAGTGTGGGGAGATTGTAAAGAAACATTGCCATTGCTGACCGAATTGGTTCAGCAAAAAGTTTACCCGCAATGGTTGCAGAAGTTTACTGATTGCATGAAGAAAGAAGAAGATAAATGCATCAAAGCGGAAATGAATCCGGATACAGAAGTTCTCACGATGGGTGAAGTGATTACAGCAATCAATGAACTTACCAAAGGCGAAGCTGTAATTGTAACGGATGTAGGCCAGCACCAGATGGTGGCATGCCGGTATGCTGAATACAATAAAAGCAAAAGCAATATCACAAGTGGCGGATTGGGTACAATGGGTTATGCATTGCCCGCAGCTATTGGTGCAAGTTACGGTGCACCTGAAAGAACTGTGATTGCAATCATTGGCGATGGCGGTATACAAATGACGATACAGGAACTCGGTACCATCATGCAATTTAAACCCGAAGTAAAAATTATTATTCTCAATAATAAATTTTTAGGAATGGTTCGCCAGTGGCAGGAATTGTTTCATCAAAACCGCTATTCATTTGTAAATATTGAAAGCCCCGACTTTGTAATGGTAGCAAAAGGATACGGCATTGAGGGAAAAAGTATTTCAAAAAGAGAAGATGTGAAAAGTACATTGAAAGAAATGCTGAATCATAAAGGCAGTTATTTGCTGGAAGTAATGGTTGGCAAAGAGAATAATGTATTTCCGATGGTACCACAGGGTCGTGGTGTATCTGAGGTTGTACTTTCAAAAGATGAGATTTGATTTACATAACAATTTATTAAATCAATATCCATGATAACTGAAATAGCTCTTTTAAAAATAAGACCCGGACAATCGGCAGCATTTGAAGAAGCTTTTACAAATGCCCAGCCTATTATTGAGTCAGCGAATGGATATATACAGCACGAATTACAACAGTGCCTTGAAGAAGTTGACAAATATATGCTGGTTGTGCGTTGGAAAACTATGGAAGACCACACAATAGGATTCAGACAAAGCGAAGGATATAAAGAATGGAAAAAATTATTACATCATTTTTATGACCCGTTCCCGGTTGTTGAACATTATAAACGAATTTTTTAAACCTTTTTATGAATAAGCAGGAATATACAATAACGGTTTATACAGAAAACCAAATCGGTTTGCTGAACCGTATCGCCATTATTTTTTCAAGAAGAAAAATTAACGTGGAGAGTTTAAATACTTCGCCTTCTGAAGTAGATAGTGTACACCGGTTCACTATCGTCATTAATGAAACAGAAGATGTAGTACGTAAACTTTGCCGCCAGATTGAAAAACAGGTAGAAGTATTAAAAGCATATTATAATACCAACGAAGAAATAATTTGGATGGAACTTGCTTTATATAAAGTACCAACTGAAATCATTGCTGAAGAAGTAAAAGTAGAACGGCTGCTAAGCCAGTTTGGTGCAAAAGCTGTGGTAATAAGAAAAGATTATACAGTCTTTGAAGTAAGCGGACAACGGGAAGAAACGGATGCTTTCATTAAAGTGTTAGAACCATTTGGGTTAATAGAATTCGTTCGCAGTGCAAGAGTGGCAATTATAAAAGATAGTGATGGCTTTCATAAAAAATTAAAATCATTTGAATACAAAGAGCCCGGTGAAAATGTGATTGAGAATGAATTTTTAGATAAGAACCAGGAAGTGTTTAGTATGTAGCAGCCTCCCCAAACCCCTCCGAAGGAGGGGCTTCGCAAAGCACAAGGCCAGCTTATTTGAAAAGTTCTTTTTTAATGAAACTTCATTTACCCCGTAGGGGTAAAATATCAGTAGCCCCGGATGAAATCTGGGGTATGATAAAGAAGACGTTTGATTGGAACCCCGTAGGGGTTCAATATTGTATAAAAAAGTGATTGATAGAATTGAGCAAGGAATTTTCGAATATGCTGAATAGAATTAGCAAGAGTACAAGAGTGCGACGCAACAAAAGCTAAATAGAAATACAAAAGTTGGTAACATAAAATTTAAAAAACTTAAAACAAATAAAGATGGCAAATTATTTTAACTCGCTACCGCTCCGTGAGCAACTCAATCAATTAGGTGTTTGTGAATTTATGAACCGCAGCGAATTTGCTGATGGCGTAAATGTATTGAAAGGAAAAAAGATTGTAATTGTTGGATGCGGTGCACAGGGCCTTAACCAGGGTTTGAATATGAGAGACTCTGGTCTTGATATTGCTTATGCATTACGCAAAGAAGCGATTACTGAAAAAAGAGCATCATGGAAAAATGCGACGGATAACGGATTTACAGTTGGCACCTATGAAGAATTAATTCCGTCTGCAGATTTAGTATTGAATTTAACTCCCGATAAGCAACACACTTCTGTTATCAAAGCAATTATGCCATTGATGAAAAAAGGTGCAACACTCTCCTACTCTCATGGTTTTAATATTGTGGAAGAAGGAACGCAGATAAGAAAAGACCTGACTGTAATAATGGTAGCACCGAAATGTCCCGGTACTGAGGTACGTGAAGAATATAAAAGAGGTTTTGGTGTGCCTACACTCATAGCAGTGCATCCGGAGAATGATCCCGAAGGAAAAGGATTGATACAAGCAAAGGCCTATGCAGTTGCAACTGGCGGACACCGTGCTGGTGTATTGCGTTCATCATTTGTTGCAGAAGTAAAAAGCGATTTGATGGGTGAGCAAACTATTTTGTGTGGTGTACTACAAACAGGTTCTATTTTATGTTTTGATAAAATGATTGAGAAAGGTGTTGATGCCTCTTATGCTGCTAAGCTGATTCAATATGGTTGGGAAACGATTACTGAAGCATTGAAACAAGGTGGTGTTACAGCTATGATGGACCGGTTAAGCAATCCTGCAAAACTAAAAGCATTTGAATTATCAACAGAATTGAAAAATATTTTAAGTCCTTTATTTAAAAAGCATCAGGATGATATTATGAGTGGTGTGTTTTCATCAACGATGATGGAGGACTGGGCAAACGATGATAAAAATTTGCTGACATGGCGCAAAGCACTTGGTGAAACGGCATTTGAAAAAACAACAGTAACCGCTGCACCAATTTCTGAACAGGAATTTTTTGATAATGGTTTACTGATGGTAGCATTTGTAAGAGCAGGTGTTGAGCTAGCATTTGAAACTATGATAGAAGCTGGTATTAAAGATGAAAGTGCCTACTATGAGTCACTTCATGAAACACCACTTATTGCCAATACAATTGCCCGTAAAAAATTATACGAAATGAACCGGGTAATTTCTGATACAGCCGAATATGGTTGCTATCTATTTGACTATGCTGCTAAGCCATTGCTGACAGAATTTATGCAGACAATCGATAAAGATGTGATTGGTACTAATTTCAATGATGGAAAAGACAACGGAGTTGACAATCGTGAAATCATCGAAGTAAACAAAATCATCCGCAATCATCCGGTAGAAAAAGTAGGCGCTGTGCTGAGAGCAGCAATGACAGAAATGAAATCAATCAGTTCGGCTGCAAAAGAAAGCAAGCCAGCGAAAAAAGTAAAAGAATTAGAACCTGCATAAATATGTCCCACAAAGCCACCAAGAACACAAAGTAGCTTAATGGTTTTTGTGGGAAACCAGATAAAATGAATACGACAACAGACAAAATATCGCTGGATTTTACGGGAGCTGCTTTACGATTGAAAAAAATTGTAAACCGAACTCCCCTGCAATTCAGTCACAGCCTTTCAAAAAAATATCAATGCAATGTTTATTTAAAAAGAGAAGATTTACAGGTAGTGAGAAGCTATAAACTGCGTGGCGCTTATAATATGATGAGCAGTTTGCCGAAAGAACAATTGCAGAAAGGAGTTGTTTGTGCCAGTGCCGGAAATCATGCGCAGGGATTTGCATACAGTTGTAAAAAACTGAATACAAAAGGTGTAGTGTTCATGCCGGTGATTACGCCCAATCAAAAAATCAAGCAGACAAAAATGTTTGGTGAAGATTTTATTGAAGTGAAACTGGTTGGAGATACGTTTGATGATTGTGCGGTAGCTGCAAAAAAATATACAGAAGAAAATGCTATGACTTTCATCCCTCCGTTTGATGATTATAAAATCATTGAGGGACAGGGAACGGTTGGTGTTGAAATATTAGAAGACCAGTCTGATATTGATTTTCTTTTTGTACCTGTTGGCGGTGGTGGTTTGAGTTCCGGAGTGGGTACTTATTTCAAAACCTATTCACCAAAAACAAAAATAGTTGGGCTTGAACCAGAAGGTGCACCAGCCATGTTTGAGGCATTGAAGAATGGCTATCCTGTTACATTAGAAAGAATCGACCGTTTTGTAGATGGCGCTGCGGTAAAAAGAGTTGGTGATCTGACTTTTTCCATTTGTAAAGAAGTATTAGATGATATGCACCTGGTGCCGGAAGGAAAAGTTTGTTCTACGATATTGAAATTATATAATGAAGATGCAATTGTTGTTGAACCGGCAGGTGCCCTTTCTATTGCAGCGTTGGATGATTATGCAGATGAAATAAAAGGAAAGAATATTGTTTGCATTGTAAGCGGCAGTAATAATGATATTGACCGTATGCAGGAGATAAAGGAAAGAAGCTTGCAGTATGAAGGACTCAAGCATTATTTTCTTATCAACTTTGCACAACGTCCCGGTGCTTTAAAAGAATTTGTTAACAATGTACTTGGACCAACTGATGATATCACAAGGTTTGAATATATGCAGAAGAATAATAAAGAAGCAGGACCTGCATTGGTAGGTGTAGAATTGCAAAGCAGAGAAGATTATGAAGCATTATTAAATAATCTTACTAAATATCATATTGGTTATACCGAATTGAGTAAGGATAACACGTTGTTCAGTTATCTTGTATAGTACTCTTATTGAATATTTACATATTTATTTGATGCAATTCTTTCTGCTTCAAACTCAAGGTAATTTCTATAAAACTGTGCGCCGCTGCCCATTCCTTCCGGCATATATGCTAAACCGAAATAAGGTATATCGGGATAAATATATTTTATAAAAAAAATTATCCCGGAGTTGAGGTATTTTCATTACCAGATTGAGAAGAAGTCCGCAGAATATTTGATTCTTTTCTTCTTAACGGATACCAGGTAAAAAAAGTAAGTGAACGCCAAAGCCATTCAATCGGTCCGTAATTAAAATATTTCAGCCACCATCTGCAAAACAATGACTGTATAATAAACACGGGTATCGCCAGAATTATATTTATTCCGGGAGATGTTTTAAGAAACAGGTGAAAGCCAAAATTGTAAAATAATAAAAGCCCGAATAAAGTCTGCGAAACATAAACAGTTAATGCCATCTTACCAACCGGCGCAAATGGATATAATATTTTTTGCCAGTGGATACGATACATCAGCATGGTTAAGCCGGCAAGATAAAAAATAGTAAGGCTGGAATTGGCAGTATCAAAAAGGAAACTGAATACTAAATTTATATATTTATTAGTGTCAAGACCTAACTGCAAGGTTGAATTGATAATAAAAATTCCAACCATGAAAAGAATTATTCCCAGTGAAATCCATCCACTGATTTTACAAATGCGTTTAATAAATGATTTTGCCTCTGTGGGATTTTCAAACCATTTTTTCCGACCCACATACATGCCAAGCATAAAGAAACCGAGTGTGATATAAATACGGCCACTTCCAAATTGAAACCCGAATTTCGAATTCAATGCCTTCCAGTTATCAATCAACATCGCCTTTACGGATCCACTATTAATAATATCGTAGTACCGTTGCGCTTCAACATCTATGGGTGGTGCAACTCGAGCAGTTACTGCAGATTTTTGTTCAAAAAGGTGTACAATTTCTATAATCCGTACCGGTGCATTTAAAATAAGTAAAAAAGCAAAGAGAAGCAATAAGCGGTTGCTGATATTTCTTATTAACAACAGAATAAAACCAAGCGGTACATAGATAGACAAAATATCTCCACGCCATATAGCATGATGGATAAGACCAATAACACCCAGTATAATTAATCTCCATAGGTACCTGATTACAAAATTTTCATTGTTCTTTTTCAGGCTATCCATTTGCAGATAAAAACTCAGACCAAACAAGAATGAAAAAAATGTAAAAAATTTCCCCGAGATCAGTACCCCGCTTATTATTGAAGCAATATTACTTCCTGCATCATTAAACTTCGTATATACTTCCTGTGGAAGTCCGGCACCTGAATACCAATAAATAAAATGAGAAAATAAAATTCCCAACAGGGCAAAACCACGTAGAGCATCTACTGTTATGATTCGTTGCCGGGTTATAATTGATGAGTGCATTGGTTTTTGGGCAAGTTAAATTTTTTAATACTTTTTTCTCCTAGACCGATGTTAAGACTATCCAAAACGATATGGAACGATTCGTTTGGAAAACTTTTACATTTATCCAAAAGAAAACAAATCTGATTACACGAGCAAATAATCTGATTCTTCTCGGATCGTATATGTTGCAACCTGAAAACTTTCTTTTTCCATTGAACAAAACAGATTAAATTTGACTAACCCATTTCAACCATTAACAGGCAAATAGAAATCCATGAACCGCCTTTTTACATACTTATTTATTACAATATTACTTTTTTCAGCGTGTAAAAAACATATTCAGAATAATGCTAATCAAGATACACAAGGGTATGCCGATTCACAGGTAGTTGGAACATGGAAAATTACTGCAGTCGTTTCTGATGTACTTTGGGATTGGGATGGCAACGGAATTCCTGAAAAAAACATTTACAACACATGGACTGCCTGTCAGAAAGAAAACCTCTACAATTTTATTGGTGATTTTACTGCCACATTTAAATTAACATGCTCTGTTAGTGAACCCGGTACATGGAAAATCATCGATACTAAATACCTTGAATATACTACAATCTCTGTAGGTCTTGAGTCAGAAAAATTTATTTCAATGACCAATGTTGAGTTCAAAACTACAAAGGACTATACTCTTTCCAATGGACAGCCCGCAACTATTACAAAGACATGGTCCAGGCAATAAGAAAAATTAAAATATCATCTTTGCCGGAGTGAAATGGAATGAATTAGATGATAACAGCAAACCATGGCACGTACTAATAGTTGGAAGCTATATAAAAATATTGCACACCTCAACATTTAAGAGGGGAAAAGGAAAATTCATGTTTAATGAATTCAAGGAGTCGGAATAAATTGTTCAACATGGAAAAAAATACCCTTATATCATTACTACAAACCGGGAACTCGAGCATTATAACTGCGGTGCCATGACAAGGCGTACACGTAATGCAGATATACTTACTGAAGATGTGTTGTTGATCTGCGAAGCAGATGCCCGCAAACATTTAATCAATGATGGCGATATGGTTTGTGTTGAATCTGCAAGAGGAAAGGTTGAGATTAAAGCAAAAATTACAGATGAAGTAAAACCTGGCATACTCAGCAGCACATTTCATTTTCCTGAGAACATGCTGAACAATATTACCTCCAGCATCAGCGACTCTGAAGCTATGTGCCCGGAATATAAAGTAGTTGCCTGTACGATCAGGAAGAGTAAGGGGAAGTATAAATTAAATAAACAGGATTAGCAGAAAATTGCAAGACTACAAAATACTTTTCCATTAACGTTTCAAATTTAATACACATATTGATTAAAAGCACTTTACTGCTACAGATTACTGAACACTAAATTCTTTTTTTCAAATCCTGAATGATCAAGAAAACAATATACAAACCAACATTTTTTTGCTTTTGTTAAATTATTAATTATAGCACGCCATTGTTAGAATGCTGTATAGCCTAACGGGTGGCGTTCTAACAAATCGAATATGAACAAATATTCAATACAAAACTTACTGCTGTTATAAAATCATATATATGATAAACATCAGGTAATGCCTGTCATTCTTATTTCCTTTTATTGCAATACATTGTCAGTCGGAAAACTTTATATTTGAACAATAAAAAAACTTATGAAGAAATTTATTTTAGTAATGATACTGCTTGCCGGAATTTTTGAATTGAATGCCCAACCTGTCAAAACAAAAACTCAGCCTGCTGGAATTTTAAAAACAACAATAGACTCGGTAAGTTATGTGCTGGGAGAAGTTGCTGCTTTTAATCTTTCCCAACAGGGTTTAGGAGATGTTAAGATTAACACTACACCTTTTATGAAAGCAATAAATGATATTCTTGGAAAAAAGAAAACACTGATGGATGATGCTACTGCAAATGCAGTGCTGAATAATTATATGACCCGGATGAAAACAGAACAGGCAAAACCCGAAATTGAAAAAGGGAAAAAATTTTTAGCGGCAAATAAATTAAAGCCTGGAATAAAAATAACTGCTTCTGGTTTACAATATGAAGTGATAAAAGAAGGAACAGGAATAAAACCAACTACTGTTGATACTTTTGTTTGTAATTACAGGGGAACACTCCTCAACGGAACTGAGTTTGACGCTTCAGCCAATCGGGGTAAACCTTTGGAAATGGGAGTGAACCAGGTCATTCCCGGATGGACCGAAGGTCTGCAGCTGATGTCTGTAGGTTCTAAATATAAATTTTATGTCCCTTATAATCTTGGCTATGGCGTTGAAGGCAATGGTCCAAAAATCCCCGGCGGCTCCATGCTGATATTTGATTTAGAACTGCTTGATGTTAATATAAAGAAATAAGTTTTTACAGAAAGGAATCTTTATACTTTGAGGGAAGAAAACACCATTCCTATTTTATAATACTAAGTTTTACACTACTTTTAATGCTCTCATCCTCTGCACTTGCCCTCATTTTGATTTTATCATTTGGTTGGCTAGTTACATTATAAAAAAGTTACGGAGCAATAGGCTTCGCTTTTACTAAAACTAATCAGGGCTGAAATGTTCCCTTCATTGCAGATTTGCTACTAGCTAAACTCTTACAACACTTCTTCCCAATTTATAATGGCAATCGTTTATTGATTTCATTACGTTTTTGTCAAACTATTCAACAATGACATAAATCTTTCGTGATTCATTTACTTGAAACAAAAAATTGTTTAATTCTTTGAATAGATAAAATCGAACTACTTCAACAAAATATTTTTTAAAATAATTATCGAAATTTTTTGAACAAAATTTACTGTTTAATGTTTATTGATAAAAATTAAACAAAAACAATTATTATGAAACTAAACAAATTTTTCGTGCAGCCAGCACTAGTGTTTTGCTTAAGTGCAACTCTATTATTACAAAGCTGCGATAAGGATGATACTAATCCTGCCGCAAATACTATTACTGATGTTGTAGTAAAAGGTGCCAGCTTTTCAACTCTTGAATCAGCAGTTATTAAAGCTAATTTACAGGGTACATTAAGTGGTGCCGGACCTTTCACAGTTTTTGCTCCTGATGATGCCGCTTTTGCTGCTTCTGGTATTACAAGTACTGTTTTAAATTCGCTTTCTGCTACACAAGTACAGAATATTTTATTGTACCACACGATTGCTTCTAAAATAGTAGCAGCAGATGTACCGGCCGGTCCTAATGCAAAAGTAATTACCGTAAGCGGTGATTCTGTATTCGTAACTAAAAATGCAAATGGTGTATTTGTAAATGGAATTAAGGTAACCGCGGCAGATGTATCAGCTGATAATGGAGTAATTCATGCAATCGGTAAAGTTCTTATCCCCGCAGCTGGTAATATTGTAGAAACTGCTATTGCAGGCGGATTAGATTCTTTAGTAAAAGCAGTAACAAGAGCTACAACTGCACCCGGTGGTGATCCAACGCTTGCAACTACGTTGAGCAATGCAAAACTGACCGTTTTTGCTCCAACCAATGCAGCATTTACACAATTATTAGGTGCATTAAGTCTTACGAATATTAATGATATCCCGGTTGCCACTTTGCTGGCTGTATTAAGATATCATGTAGTAGGTGGCCGTGCATTTTCTTCTGATTTGTCAAATACAAATCTTCCAATGCTTGCAGGTGGAAATACTGTGGTTAACCTGACAAATGGTACAGGTGGCGGACCAACACTTACAGGTAATGGAAATGGTGTTAATAAATCAAATATCACAGCAACAAATATTGTATGCAGAAACGGTGTTGTGCATCTTATCGATCGTGTTTTACTACCATGATAGTAGTAATTGACTTCCTGTGAAAAAACTAGATCAGTCCTGTTACATCCGGACGGGACTGATTTTAAAAAAAATAAAAACCGGTGTATCTGGTTTACTAAAGTATCATCAATAAAAATTAAAAAATAAAAATCATGAAAAAATTATTTCAATCAGCATTCTTAATGCTTGCTCTGTTTATCGCTGCAGATACGTCTGCACAAAAAAAAGATATCGTTGACATTGCAATCGGCTCAGAAGCTCACACCACATTGGTAGCAGCTGTAAAAGCAGCAGATCTTGTAACGGTTTTAAAAGGTGATGGCCCGTTTACAGTGTTTGCACCGGTAAATGATGCATTTGGCAAATTACCTGCTGGTACAGTTGATTATCTGCTGAAAGCAGAAAACAAAGCAACCCTTGCAAAGATTCTTACTTACCATGTTGTAGCTGGCAATCTTGATGCAACTGCAGTATTAGCAGCTATCAAAAAAGGAAATGGTTCAGTTTCTTTAACAACAGTGAGCGGTGGAGCTTTAATTGCTTCATTAGAAAATGGAAAAGTAAAATTAACTGATGAGAAAGGTGGTTCAGCTTATGTAACTGTTACAGATCTCAAAGGCAGTAATGGTGTTATCCATGTAATTGACACAGTGGTATTGCCTAAATAATTTTTCTTACCCAGAAAAAAATAAGCCCTCAAATATGAGGGTTTATTTTTTTCATTTTATTTAATTTTCTTCCCTTCAATTTTTTGTCCGCCCTGGTATAACATGAGGTGAGTAACTTTTCCGTCATCGCCTTTAAAAAATTCCAGTTGTGCATCCACTGTTTTTAAAAAGAAACGGGTGGGTGATTCTGCAAATATTTCGTTTTTACCCTGTCCGGTTGCCTGTGTAATTAGCTTATCGCCTTCCATTGTAACTGTGATAATAAATTTAGGAGCCAGTTCATATTCACCAACGTATGTTCCCAATATTGCAGCATCTACTTTTAATTCACTGCGTCCCGCAGGAATTGGTTTATTTGTTTTTACCCATTCATTTTGATCCCCACGGCTTTTAAATTTCAACTTCGCAATTTGCCCGGAACTATTTCTTAAAAACTCAATTGTGGAAAGTGAATTTTCTAAAAAGAATTTATCCTTCTCAAAAAGTTTGATCGCAAATTTGTTTCCACCACTACGCTGAGATGACAATTTGTTTCCTTCTGCAGAAATAATACGCTGTTCACCTGTTTCATTTTCATACACCCCCGTATATTCCTTCGCAGTTACTTCATCCATTGCAATTTCTTTCTGTATATAGGGCTTGCCCATTGTAAGTGCTGCTATTTTTGGTGTCAAGCCACCCGGTGGATTACAATTGCAGTTAGAAAAAATGGCTACAAAAATATCTTCAGCCGGTACATAGATAGCATCGGTTAAAAAACCATTGATACCACCACCATGCTCGATGGTTGAATTTCCCTGTACATCACTAAAGAACCAGCCATATCCATAATGCGCCGGTTTTCCATTACTCAATTTATAATCTGTAAAAGCTTTGTCAAGCGATGCTTTCGAAACCAGTTTGTAACTATGAACTGCCTGGTTCCATTTCCATAAATCTTCCACAGTAGAAATAAGAGAACCTGCTGCGTAAGGCAATGTCATACTCAGGTAATCCGCATTTTCAAAATCAGCTTTCGGCTTCTGGTAACCCTTTGCCCTGTTTTTAATAATGCGGTTCTCATTACCATAACCCGAGTTTGTCATGCCTGCAGGAGCAAACAAATTTTCTTTTACATATTCTTCATAGGATTTGCCCGAAACTTTTTCAATGATGTAGCCGAGCAGTATAAAACCTGAATTATTATAATTCCATTGAGTGCCTGGTGCAAAATCCATTGGTTGATTTTTAAATACATCAATTATTTCCATTGGTTTCATATCCTTGCGCATCATTTCCTCAAATCCTTTCATATCCGTATAACTTTTTATACCGGAAGTATGTGTAAGCAGGTGTTCTACTGTAATGGTATAGCCATGTGTGGGATAATCCGGAATAAATTTTTTAATATCATCCTGCAGTGTGAGCTTTCCTTTTTCTGCCAATTGCAGAATGGCAACTGCTGTAAATTGTTTGGAGATGGAACCGATACGGAAAATATTTTCAGTATTC
>JANLSA010000393.1:0-1704 GCA_031362085.1 Bacteroidota bacterium
CTCCAAACCCTCTAAAATATCCCTTGATAAATTCCGAACTACAGACAAAAACTTTTGCTCCAATAGTGGGTAAAGAATTTAACCCTTTGTCAATTTTTGTCGGCTCAAATAAGTCAAAAGATAATAATATTTCAATTTTTCCAGTAGGATGAAACTCTTTATTTTGAAAAGATTTTTCGCTCAACTCTAATCTCTCCTTTTCTGGTAATGAAAGCTCCAAAATTTTACCTAAAAAGCCGAACTTCTCACCTTCAATAACTACAAAATTTCCTACTAAGCCGCCGCTTAGGTCTTCGCCTTGATGGGTAAAAGTTTTAAGTAAAACCGAAGAAGGAAAATGAACCTTTACGAATTGGGGGGTGACTTGATTTATATAGCCAATAAAATAATTGTGTTCAAAAGGAGTGCTATTCATGATTAGCCTCCTTTGAAATGACCACAATTTTATTTTTTTCTTCTTGATTATAAGATTTTAATTCTGGATAATTCATTGCAAAATCCATAAAAGGTTCACCTAATAATGCTATACTTGAATGAATCTTTGCTAAATCTATAAGCCATTTAAAATTTTCGGAATTCCTAATTGTTCTGTTTACAACCAATAGCTGAAAACTTGAATTTTGCACTAATGCTTCTTTAATCATGGCTACAATGTGTTTGTCACTAAAGCTAAACCCAATACATATTAGTAATACGTTTTCATTTCGTAAATTTTGTTGAAATCGTGACATCATTTCAAAGAAAGGTTGTTCATACGAGTTTTCGTATTTGCTATCCTTTGGAAAAATCATCAAAGGTTTTTCGGGATGTTCCTTTTGAGTAATAGTTCCATCTTTTAATTTTTCCCAATCTACGGAACCATGAGGTTTGTATAAGTGAATGACTTTTTTAATAAAATTATCTTCTTCTTTTACGCCTCTTTTATCCCTAAGGACAATATCATAATCATAATTATTTCCGCTAAATAATCTTGGAGAGGAGAAAGAAAAGCCGTCAATTACAGTAAATTTTTGTCTTTGGGCTGCTTGTTCAAATAGTGTATCATAATTTAATGTAAACACTTTTGCCCTTGGAAGAGTTACTTTCCTTTTGGCAATTCGTTCAAGAAAAATTTCATGGGGTGAATTTTCTGGAAGAATTAATTCACACTTTTCTCTAATTAATTCCTCAATTTTTTTTATAACTATTGGGATGTCAATTTTTTTATCATTGACAAACTCTTTGGCCGCATTGGCACAGGATAGAAGTTTTTCTAAGTTTTTTATATAAACATCATTTTCTTTATCTGTGTAATGAACTAATAAGCAGAATTTTTTGAGTACTTCCTCGGTAAGCATTTTTTCTGTGTCGTCCCAAAGCTCAGACAATAATTTTCCCTTTTTAGAGACTGGCTTGTCATTAATAATAAAATCATCACCAATACCAACAGATGAACCAGCACCAGTGAGAATTATTAGATTTTCAAATTGCTTATTTAGAAATTGAGAATATTTATTTCGTTTTGTTTTGGTTGCATATTCACTTTTATCTTCTTTATCTTCTGGTTTGAATTCATGTTCTTTTCCATCAATAAAAACTTTATTTACTATGTCATTATCTTTTTCTATTGCAACCTTACTATTCCCGTTAATATAGATATATTCCATTTCGCAAAGTTTTTTCGATTATTAAATTTTATAGGTAATCCAAAGCCGTTTCAATCAA
>JANLSA010000425.1:0-19829 GCA_031362085.1 Bacteroidota bacterium
GCATAACCCATAATTGTAATACCAGAACCAACTTCTTTATTTACACCCGTTCCTTCCAATGACATTGAAAAGGTATGATTCGCTCCCAGTTGATGCCCTACCTCATGCACTACATAATCTATATCAAAATTATCTCCCTGTGGAATTCCATCGGCAGGTGATGTAATACCACTTCCTTTTGAACCATTCACACATACGCATCCAATACAGCCCGCATTTCCTCCGCCACCGGTAGCACCAAACATATGGCCAATATCATAATTTGCTTCTCCAATAACTGAAGTAAGTGTTGATTGCAATTGGGCGTTCCATTGACTTAACGTATTTGAATAAGGATCTGTTGATGGATTATAATATATAACTGCTGTTGTATTTGCTATAAGATTCAAGTGTAATGCCAGGTCTTTTTCATAAACCCCATTACAACGTGTAAGAGTTGCATTATAAGCAGCTAATACCAAATTTACCTGTGCAGAGCTTGTAGCTCCAAAATAGTTTGAATACTCTCCGTTACAGGATTGAGCCAACCGCATTGTTTTTAAAGTACCGTTAGAACTGCCAGTTAAGGCTGCAGTACCGTCAATTTTTGCTTTTATATCAGCATTCATTTGTTGTTCAACAGTACTGCATGTCCATGGCAATTGTCCTTTATCTCTGTGAGAACTATAAACAGAATAAATTGTATGGTCCTGGGAATAAGGTTCAATAAATTCATTATCCCGGTTTGTTCTAAAAACCATTGATTGCATGCCTTGTGGAGAAATACTCAATTTTAAAGTGGCAAATTTGTCTGTAATACCTCTGCCAGAATAAGCTCTTATTTCAGGAAATTGAGCTTGCAATGCTGGTTCAAAATTTGAAGATTCAAACACTTCAAATTGTTCTAAATTACCAACTGCATTTGGTAAGGAAATAATCGTTGAACGTTTAGACTGATTTTCTACAACAGAAAATAATTCTTTTGTAAATGGAGCAGCTGATAAATTAAATAATTTAAACTCCTTAGGATAGGTCAACCTTGCAACGGCTTTGTTAGTTGCAATAGAACTTTTGTTTTCATTGTTTACAGACCAAAATTTGTCCGATTGTGAAAAAGCTAAAGTAGTTACCGTAGTTAATAATAGCGTTAGCAGTGTTACTTTTCTCATGTTAGTTTTTTTGGTAAGCGAATTATAATTTCTAAAAATAAGAATTTACATAACCCAAAAATCAAACCAGGCCAATCTGGTTTATAAAAATTGAATTAATCTATATTAAGAAATGGATTTAAATAGGAAAAATACGTGTAAGCCTATTTTTCAAGAAGTTTTTCATCGATTAAATAAGCAGTAACGGCACGAATATTATCGCCACCGTTTTTATCATCTAAATAAACTTTGAATGAAGTAACATCTGCTGCCGGGAAAGTAAGCAACCTTCTTCTGCCAACTGTAGTTCCATCTAATGAGCCTACTTTATTTTTTCCATTGTAAAGTTCGATTTTAAATCCCCGGATTGTTTGCCCGGCATGTAAATATTCATATAAGCCAATACAATTGATTTTTGTTTTCTGTTCAAACTCTACTGTGAACTGCTGCAGGTTGATACTATACCCCTCCCTGCTTCTTTGAAATGAACGGACAATTAATTCTTTGTTTGGTAAATCATCAATACTAAACTGCCAATAAGCCTTTGCCGTTTTGGCAAGATTGTCATGAAAACTTTCATCGCGGAGTTTTTTAAAACTCATCAGTGCTGCTGAGTCAATTTCGTTAATCAAGCCCCGCCTATCGGGTGGTACATTCAATAATAAATTTGCACCACGGCCTACGCTTTTCAAATACAAATCAAACAACTGCTCTCCGGTTTTTACTTTACTATCTTCTTCTTTATGATAAAACCAACCGGGTCTAATGCTTACATCACACTCAGCCGGTATCCAGTTTTTTCCATTTTCATTTCCTGTATTTAAAACGGATTGCGACGGGCCTCCGCTACCTCTTGAATAACCGGCCGTATCTAAGTAATTCCAGTTTGTTTTTCCGGCAATCCCATTTTCATTTCCCATCCATCTTACATCGGGACCAATATCACTAAACACAACTGTATTAGGAGAAATTTTCCGTATCGTGTTTTCGAATCTTCTAAAATCGTACACTTGTTTTTTACCATTCGGCCCTTCTCCATTTGCACCATCCCACCACATTTCAAAAACGGGTCCATAGTTTTTTACAACTTCCGTCATTGTGTTTGCATATACATCATTGTATTCATTGGTTCCATATTTTGGATGGTTCCTGTCCCAGGGCGAAATATAAACACCGAACCTCAATCCACTTTCACGACATGCTTTTGATAAATCATTCAATACATCTCCCTGCCCATCTTTCCATTTACTTTCACGAACAGTATGTGTTGAGTATTTGCTTGGCCACAAACAAAATCCATCATGATGTTTTGCTGTAATGATTATTCCTTTTGCACCGGCTTGCTTTGCTATCCTTGCCCATTGACGGCAATCGAGTTCAGTCGGATTAAAAATATCTTCTGGTTCATCACCATGTCCCCACTCTTTATCAGTAAAAGTATTGGGGCCAAAATGAACAAATAGATAAAACTCCATTTCATGCCATTGAATCTGTTGGCGGGTGGGTTTTGCCTGTTGCGAAAAAGAAAAAATGGAGATTAAAATAAAAATTGAAAAAACCAAAAATGCAGGTAGTTTATTTTTTATGTAACCGGTGGCATATCTTTTATCATCGTCCATTGCACAGTTTAGCCTGATAAAAGAGGGACACACTTGTACGAAAGGATTTCTATTCATAAAAAAGCAAGCAGTGTTTTCAATAAGGGTACCTGGCCAAAACCTGGAAAGCATAGTTATTTTTTTATAAGGTAGCTATTAATCTAAATTTCGGATCAGCATTCAGCAATTTCATTTTCACACTTATCCATTCTTATTCAAATGCGTTTGTAAATGTAATGATTTGTCCTTTCACAGTTTTAATATGTGCTATCCCTTTTTCGATTTTTATTTCATTTCGCTGTACTCCTTGTATTAGCCAAGTTGGAAATGGTAATTTTACGAGTAACTCGCCACCAACTTCACTTTTAATTGTCATTTCCGTTACAACATTATTTTCTTTTTTAGCTGAAACAAGAAATGCTCCTTCTGTTCTCAGTGTTTTAAAAGAAACATCTTTCCAATCTGTCGGTAAAGCAGGAAAAACTTCAATAAATCCTTTATGACTTTGCAAAAGCATTTCATGAATGCCCTGTGCAAAAGCAAAATTCCCTTCCAGTGTAAAGGGCCGGTAAGTGGCATCCGCATATTGTCCTCCTTTCTGATCGCCATTGAGATGAAAACTATTTGAAGAAACAAAATTGGTCGCAAATTTTTTCAGATTAACAACAGCCGAATCTCCTTTTTTTGCTCTTGCATATATTGATGCAATCCATGCAAAGGAATAACCTACCCAGTTTCTTGTTCCTAATTTTTCTATATGCCTTAATGAATTTTCAATAATAATTTTTTGTGTGGAATCTTCCATATTCAATAAACCCAAAGGATGAATAGCAAGTAAATGGTTTTGGTGGCGATGGGATTCATCAAGGTTTTGACCGGGTGCAATGGTAAGGCCTGACTCGTTAATATTTAATTCTGGTAGCTGAGACCTTACTCTATGCCAGA
Source organism: Bacteroidota bacterium (assembly GCA_031362085.1). Classification (GTDB taxonomy): domain Bacteria; phylum Bacteroidota; class Bacteroidia; order Chitinophagales; family Chitinophagaceae; genus VBAR01. The sequence goes on from JANLSA010000425.1 coordinate 3,671, forward strand.
ATTTTGCAATATTTTCTTTTCCACCAAAGAAATGTACTGACCAGTTCATGTCAAATAAATCTAGTACAAGCGAAAGATCATAATTAGTCCACTCATTAAACCATGCTTTAATTGAATTATCATCATATTCTGGGCTTGAGCTTAATGGAATTTTTCTGTTTTCGCCATAAGGTCCTGATAAATCTTCGAGGAATTGTGCAACTTCATCAATGTATGGAAACGCTCTTTCCATCAAAAATTTTTTATCCATTGAATAAGTCCATTGCATAAAAAAATGTTGTGCTAGCCACGCAGCAGTTGTCGGACTCATTGAATATTGTATCCAGCCGCCCATTGGTTTTCCACTAATAGTTGTAACACCAGGCACATTCAATCCATCAATTTCAAAATATTGTTTTGTCCATCTTTTATTTTCATCTTTTACTTTCCATAACCAATTGGTGTAACCGGCAGTTAAATCCAAATGATTGGCTGCATAACCCGGCCAGTAACTCAGTTGTGTATTTAAATCGTGATGAAAATCTCCTTTCCATGGTGGTAGGTTTCCATTGTCTGCTGTCCAGATGGCCTGTAAAGAAATGGGTGGCGTATTGCTTCTTGCCACACTGGCAAATTTGTACATCTCTAAATAATATTGCCTTTCTAAAATTGAATCAGGTATTGAAATGGATGAACGACTCCAGTAATCATTCCACCATTTGATATGCGTAGGCCAATTAGTGGGTTCTTTTAATTTGAAATCCGGTTTTATTAAAACAGCAGGTTTGTTATTACTAATTGTCCATTGGCCAATGATTGTATTTCCCCGCAACCGATACCATTGTACCAGCACTTCATAATAATTATTTTGCCAGGTAGGTTGATGATAGCGGATGCTGTTTTTTGTTTTAACTACAGTTCCTTTTTTATATCCGAGTTTTTCCAGCCCTTGTCCTTCCACACTATTACCTGCTCCACCAGTTTTATCCGAATTATAATTTGGAATCATTATTTCAGGAATCATTTCTTCCTTTACACCTGCCTGCGTTAAAACTCCGGCAGGTAAATTTTCAAAACCAAAATACCCAACTTGGTTTATGGCATGGATATAATTATTAAAAACAATTCCATTATCAAATTTTATTACACTCAATCCATTTTTAATATCCAGTTCATTTGAAATTACCTTTCCGAATTTTTTCAAATCAAACTCAATAGCAGCGCCGGGTATTTTTGTAGGCGCCGGATATTTTTCATACGGTTCATCCCCAATTTTCTGAACTGAATCATATTGATTCAATTTTACTTTCTCTACTACCCATTTAAATTTTAGTTTATCAATATCGGGCATAGGGCGGTCATCCCATAAATCCGCCCTGTCAAGTGATATCCTGAGTTTGTCATTCTTTTGCCAAATCAATGCACCGAGCCAACCATTTCCGAGCGGTATTGCTTCATCCCATCGCTTAGCCAGCGAATCAAATTTTAAATTGTGAACTAACTTAGATTGTGAAAATGCAGTAAGAGAGCAAGCAAAAATAAATATTGTAACCAGGCTTTTCATCTATTGCTAAATATTAATTTCCTATTGGCATAATTGATAAATTGAACATCATGTTCATTATTCCGGAAACTGTCAACCCACTCGGGCAATAAATAGGCTTTTTCTTTTTGCCCATGTAATCCCCCTACATTATATTCCTTACCATTAATTGTTAATCTTGCCTCTGGTGAAATGGCACGGAGTAATTGCTGCCCGGTTATCATATTTTTATAATCAATGCAAGCAACATTTGGCAAAAGCCTGAATGTTCTTTTTACCAAACCATTATAAAGTGTGATTTCCTTTTTATCTGTAGAATAAATAACCTGCGATTGACGGGTTGTAGTTTTTACTAACCAGTCATCCGGCCATAAATTATTTAAAGACCCGCTTTTATTTTGAGCAGAAACACTAAGTGAGATTATAACCTGAAATAAAAAGAGAATTTTTCTCATTTACCTTTAACAGATTTTATGGCTGGTGAAATCGGATGTTTCTCTTTATAAATATACCCCATCAATTGAGCAAAGGTTTGTGCAAATTGATCCTGGTAAAGCTGTATATCATTTTTCATTTCACCTTTTGCTGTTATTTCAGGACCCATTACTGCAAACCAAATCTGTGAAGCATCCTCCACAGTCTGTCCATGGTCTGTCCATTGATTTTTATTTTTATCCCCCCGGCCATGGTCAGTTGTAATAAATAAACTGGTTTTATTTTTATACTGCGGATCCGATTGTACAAAAGTCCAGATTTGTTTTAGCCATTCATCAACTTGTTTTGCTGCATTCAAATACGATTTATACATCGCATGATGTGCCCATTCATCCGTTTCGCCATAGGCGATGTAAAGCACTTTTGGTTTTTTCGTTTTTAAATATTCAAAGGCTGCATAATGTGTAAATACATCTAAGCATTCTTCCTCACCAAAAGGTTTGTAAGAATCTTTATTCATTAAATTAATCAATCGTTCATTTCCATTTGCATTTTTACCACCCGCAAGATCAAATGCTGACACAACAGGAATACCACTTCTCTTTTCATTTAGAATTCTGTCAAAAGCATCCCAGGCTCCAAAGGCAGCTACTTTGCCTTTTAGTTTTGCCTGCTGATTAAAAAATTCCAGAACAGTAACATTGTGATTTGGCGGAAAATCATTTGAGTTAATAGTTGTGTCTGCAAACCCGGTCATAATTTCATTGTAACCGGGATAGCTGAACCAGTAAGGATTTGCATTGTTCACTTTGTTTCCTAAATCTCTATTGCCATATATCTGTCCATTCCTGTTAATTGTATTCCATAAAAATGGCATCAGCTTTTTTCTTCGCTCCGTTTCATCATTGCTCCAGTATTTTTCAAAAATAAAAGAGCTGTCCCCCTGGTTAAATTTTGAATCGTTGGCAATAGCAGAATCCATTCCTTTGAACAAATCCTGCCAGCGAAATCCATCTGTTGTTATAATTATAATATTCTCTGTCTTTTGTGCGGAACAAAAAGTAACAGAAAGAACATAGAATAAAATGACTAATGGAAAATTTTTTTTCATATACTTTTTACTTTTAATACCCAAACATGATTACTTACAGACTTTAACGGAGCAGGCAGCGTTATTACAACACCCTGCTCTGTTTGCTTCCATGAAAGGTATTTATTTGCTCCCAGCATTTGTACTTTTTGATCTTTGGCAAAAAGGATTTTCTTCAGCACAATTTTATTCTCTGGAAAATCAAAAAGAAATATATACCGGGTCTTTCCATCTTTTGATTGTGTAAAACGGATTTTTTCTCCTTCACCAAAAACAGAAAACATTCTTGTACTATAAATAGCCTCGCTGTTTATTTTCATCCATTCGCCTATTTCTTTTAACCGCAGATAAGCAACCGGATCAAATTCTCCTTCGGGACCTGGCCCGATATTTAATAAATAATTTCCGCCTTTACTTACAATGTCAACTAGTTTTTCAATAATCTCATTGGTTGGTTTATATACATCATTGGGAACATAGCTCCAGCTATTCCCCATGGTCATACAGGTTTCCCAGGGATACGGCAATCCTGATTCAGGTATATGCTGTTCAGGTGTAAGATAATTTTGTTGCTCTCCGGGAACAGCCCTGTCCACTACAATTAATTTTGGTTGCTTGGCTCTTACTTCTTTTACAAGCCGCGGCATATCTATATCCTGGTTTTGCGGATTGCGGGCCCATCGAACTCCATCATACACTTCTTTTAAATAATTCTGTACTTCTTCATCAGAAGTTTTGCGTACCCAACCACCATCCAGCCAAAGAATATCTACTTTTCCATAATCGCTAACAAGCTCATTAATCTGATTATGGGTAAAGTCAGTAAACTTTTTCCATTGCTCCGGATATTTTGGAATATAGTAATTAGCATTCCGATCAACAGGAGGAAATTTTTTCCACCAGTAAAAATCCGAATGCCAGTCAGGTTTTGAAAAATATGCACCGACCCAGAAATTTTCTTTACGAAATGCATTAAATATTTCTTTGGTTACATTACTGCGTGGGTTTGATGAGAAAGGAGTTTCCTTATCCGTAATCTTATAATCTGTGTATTTAGTATCAAACATACTAAAGCCATCATGATGTTTGGTGGTAAACACCATGTATTTCATACCCGCATCTTTGGCTGCTGCTGACCATTTCTCCGGGTTAAATTTTGTAGGGTTAAAAGTTGTTTTGAGATTTTCATACGCTTTTACATAATCAAAATAATTATCAGCCACTCCTTGTTTTCTTGCACCGGTGGCCCAACCCAAATCTTCCGGGCAAATACTCCAGCTCTCCACAATACCCCACTGGCTATACGGACCCCAATGCATGAGCAAACCAAATTTCAAATCTTTCCATTCTTCCAGTCTTCGCTGTATAGCGGTATCCGGATCAGGAAAGTATTCTTGTTGCTGTGCCATGACAGTTGAAAAAATAATTAACTGGAAAAAACAAAAAAATAAAATTCTATTTTTCTTCATGTATAATTTATTAATGATAAAGAATACCGGCAGGGATTTCTTTTTTGTCACCGCCCTCAGCCAGGTAAGATACTTTTAAAGAATTACCACCACCACTGTCAAAATACATTACCCTTATTTTATGAAATCCTTTTTTCAAAGCTGTTTTACCGCTTTTTTCCACGTCACCATGATCTCCATCATTATTTACCACTTCTTCATCATCAATAAAAAGTTTGCTGCCATCATCAGAATTAGTAAAGAAAGTATAAAAACCATCTTTATCAATTTTTATATAGCCGCTGTAATCAAATGCAAAACGATCCCCCCTTTTTTTCATTTCAGTAGTAAAAATATTTGTAACTCCTGCTAAGACCGGATTACCACTCATTGAATTCATATCTATCTTCCCTGTCGGCTCATAATATTTAAATCCGATACCGTGTTTTGCATTCGTAATTTTAAAACCACTTTTCCTTACATATGTTTTGACATCTTCTGATACAATTGCGCTGGGGATTAATGATGCATAGTTTTCGCCTGAACCTCCCATCATCGCCATCGCTTTTAAAGTAAAAGATTTTTCAGCTGTAAAAGGCCCGTTATAAACTTTCGAAGATTTAACCGGTACTGACCCATCAGTTGTATAATAAATCAAAGTACCATTATCTGTGCTGATACTTATAGTTGGTTTCATTGCATCATTTGAATAATCCAGTTTTAGCACCGGCTTGGAAGCAAACCTTCCAAAATCTTCAATCTTCACTGTGTAAGAGTATGCTGACTTTATTTTGTTAGGATTATATTCAGGTAAATTTATTTCTACATTATTTCCTGTTTGTTTCCATTGCACATTCTCTTTTGTAGAAAGAAAACTGATTTTAGTTCCTTCTGGCAAAACAATATCTTTCAATACTAATTTTTTATTATCCGGGTATTTTGGAAAAATAGCGAATAAAGAATTTGTATTCTTATTGTAAGTATAAAAAACTTCTTTCACTGCATAACCGGGATCGGGATCCACAGTTAACTTCAGCATCATATCGCCACCGGTTTTCCAATCACCTTCTATATGTTCGTTATTCCCTTTATAATCTTTTCTTCCTTCACTCCATTGAGATGGAGTTTTCCAGCGACTGGTATTATAAATTGCTTCGCCATTTATTTTCAACCACTCACCCATTTGTAATAAACGATCCTGCATGATGGGGGAAATTTTTCCATGCTCATCGGGTCCAATATCCAATAAAAAATTTCCACCACGACTTACTTTATCAATCAAGGCTAATATTAATGACTGCGTGGAATTATAATCCCATGCATCTTCTTCACGATTGTAACCATAGCTATATCCCATACCCCTGCTTTCTTCCCAATCATGATTTTCAAAATCCAAATCGGGCTGATACTCGGGTGTATAAATGCCGCCATGATTAAAACGAACACCACTACCCCAACGATCATTTACAACTACTTTTTCTTTCACCGGGCTTTCATTGTATAACCAGGATAAAAATTCCTGGCTCTTCCATGTTTCTGCGGGTGCATCCCAATCTCCATCTGTCCAAAAAACATCCGGATGATAATTATTGATAAGCTCTTTCATCTGTGGCCACACATGTTCTGTTGCATATCTTTTTGGATCGCTTTTCCATAACGGATTAAACCATTCGTACAATGAATAATACATACCGGCATGTACAGAAGTTTTTCTTACGGCTTTAAATAAATCACCGAGCAAATCTCTTTTTGGACCAATATCCATAGCATTCCATTTAAAACCCCATGTGGTGTTTGCATTTTGATTTGGCCAGAGTGTAAATCCATCATGGTGCTTGGAAGTAAGTACAATATATTTTGCACCGGATCTTTCAAATAGTTTTGCCCAATCATCCGGATTAAATAATTCTGCTTTAAAATCATTTGCCAGATCATAATAAGTCCGGTTGCCAAATTTTGCCTTATGAAAAATTTGCCTTGCTGTATCTTTTGTTTGCAAACCCTGCTGGTACCATTCTGCATAATTCCCTTTTGTACTCCATCCCGGCACAGCATATACACCCCAGTGAATAAAAATACCAAACTTGGAATCTTTGAACCATTGTGGTGTGGGACGCTTATCTAAAGATTCCCAGTTGGGCTGATAGGTTTGAGCTGATGCTGAAACGGAAATCAAAACAATGAATGAATAAAATAATTTTCTCATGAGTTAAATTGTTTGCTCGTTAATCTTATCCGTTGGATTTAAAATATACGTGAGTAGGCTATTGTCTTTTCTCAACTCAACAATTCTGAAGCCGCGGTACTTAGTACCCCAGTTACCACCAAAATGAGCATCGAAGATAAAGGGAACATTGTTTTTCATTTTAATATTGTCCTGGTCATGATCATGACCATTGAAAACTGCTTTTATATTTTTATATTTTGAAAGTAGCTCAAAAAACTCAGGACTGTCTACTGCATTGGCTGTTTGCTTACCCGGGTTTATATGTATAAAAATGAAAATATTTTTTTGATTCTTATGTTTCGCTAATTTTTCAGCAAACCATTTTAAATCAGGAGCAAGATAATCCCCGTTTTTATTGCTTGTAGTTCCTATTAGTACTGTGTTCTTTTTAATTTTGAAATCAAGATTCACGGGCATCTTCCATATTTCTTCCCATTCTTCAATAGTCGCATGATCATGATTTCCCTGGCTTACATAATAGGTTACGTTCAGTTTATCTAATGCTTTTTTAGCATCTGCAAAATATTTTTTATCGTCATGAATTATATCTCCGTTTATCATACAAAATTCAAATGGATTATCCTGATGCAGTTTGTTGATATTGGATGTGAGGTCGGAAAAATATTGTTCATACGCTGTATCTTTTTGTCCGTAATGACCATCACTTGCAACAACAAACCGCAGCGTAGGCTTTTTTCTCATCCATTCTTCATACCTGTTAGAAAGCTTTACGAGTTTACCATTACTTAAAATCAGCAATGCAGCAGTACTTTGTTTTAGAAAATTGCGGCGAAGCATAGTAGTAGTTTGTTTAATTACCGGCTATTAAAAGTAAAACTTATGAGTAAAATCAGGGCAATTTCTTTTAAAACCTGAAACCCGGAATGATGGATTGACTGTACCTTTGCGGCATCATTTTTTTAAACTAAAAATTATATGGAATACCGGACAGAGAAAGACACAATGGGTGAAGTGAAAGTTCCCGCTGATGCCTATTATGGCGCACAAACCCAAAGAAGCATTGACAATTTTAAAATTGCGCAGGACATCAACCGGATGCCAAAAGAAATTATCATGGCTTTTGCTTTTTTAAAAAAAGCTGCCGCCATTACGAATACAGAAGCTGGAGTTTTACCAAAAAACAAAACTGTTTTGATAGGAAAAGTGTGTGATGAAATATTAAAAGGTCAGCTTGATGATTATTTTCCGTTAGTTGTTTGGCAAACAGGCAGCGGTACACAAAGTAATATGAATGTAAATGAAGTTATCGCTTACCGTGGTCATGTATTGAAAGGTGGCAAACTTACCGACAAAGAAAAATTTCTTCATCCGAATGATGATGTAAATAAATCTCAATCATCGAACGATACTTTTCCAACGGCTATGCATATAGCTGCTTATAAAATTTTAGTTGAAACTACAATACCCGGTATAAAAAAACTCAGAGATACTCTGGCGAAGAAAAGTAAAAAATATATGAAGCTGGTGAAGATTGGAAGAACGCATTGCATGGATGCAACACCACTTACTGTTGGCCAGGAATTCAGTGGCTATGTCTCTCAACTGGATCATGGATTGAGAGCTATTAAAAATACTTTATCACATTTAAGCGAATTGGCTTTAGGTGGTACTGCTGTCGGTACCGGTATAAACACTCCGCCGAAATATGCAGAGAAAGTAGCGAAGCAAATTGCAAAGCTTACCGGCCTTCCATTTATAACAGCAGAAAATAAATTTGAAGCGTTGGCTGCACATGATGCAATTGTGGAAGCACATGGTGCTTTGAAAACTGTAGCGGTTAGTTTAATGAAGATTGCAAATGATATCCGTTTACTTTCATCCGGGCCAAGAAGCGGTATTGGTGAACTATTTATTCCAGATAACGAACCGGGCTCATCCATCATGCCGGGAAAAGTAAATCCAACACAATGCGAAGCCTTAACCATGATTGCAGCGCAGGTAATGGGAAATGATGTGGCTATAAATATTGGCGGCGCCACGGGGCATTTTGAATTAAATGTTTTTAAACCCGTAATGATCTATAATTTTCTTCACAGCGCTAGATTGATTGGTGATGGTTGTGTTTCCTTCAATGATAAATGTGCAGTAGGCATAGAACCGATAGAAGTGAATATTAAAAAGCATGTTGACAATAGTTTGATGCTGGTAACTGCACTCAATACAAAAATTGGTTATTACAAAGCAGCAGAAATTGCTCAGAAAGCGCATAAGCAGGGAACAACATTGAAAGAGATGGCAGTGAAATTAGGTTACGTAACTCCAGAGCAGTTTGATGAATGGGTGAAGCCGGAAAATATGGTTGGAAAAATTTAAAAACAATTTTTCTTCGTAAAAACACGAATAGACAAAGAGAAGAATTACGTTTCTTCTCTTTTTGTTTTTATAAACACTTTCAAAGAAAAACCGGATGTTATACTTTAACATCTGAAACAAATTCCTTTTTTAAAACCAACCCACCCTTTATCATGAAAAACAATTCTACACAACCTGTATTTTATTTTTCAGCTTACCCATTAAAGGCATTGAAAAATTCATTACCTGATTCAGCTACTGAAAACTCTTCACTACATATTAACAATAAATCAAAAGCTTTTGGCAGAATAAGAATACATCCAATGGCTAACCCATACAAACACGAAACGAAAGCAACACCAAGAATTAAGCCCTGCTTATTATCAGAAGATACGGCTCAAAACTCCAATGGATGGTATGGTAATTATGAATAAGATTAATACGATCGGAGATTAAGATAAATCGAAGAGGTCTTTCCGTACCGTTTATATACACAAAAGCCGCTCCGGAATCGGGGCGGTTCTTTTTTATAATACTTCAGTCTTATCGCTGATTTCTGTACTGGTGATTATGGTCGAATGGTTTTCTTCGGTATGATGCTTTTTGAAAAACCGTTTTTGAAAAACTAATAAGGTAATAACGCCTGCCGAAATAGATGCATCTGCAATATTGAAGATGGGACTAAAGAATTCAAAATTATTTCCACCAATAACCGGCACCCAGTTTGGAAACTTAGTATCAATAATAGGGAAATAAAGCATATCCACTACCCGGCCATGTAAAAACCCTGCATAACCATGCGCTGGAAATATTTTTGCAACATTTGAATAAGTGCTTTCCTCGAATATCATTCCATAAAACATACTGTCAATTAAATTTCCCAAAGCACCGGCATAAATTAATCCTGCACAAACAATAAACCCTTTTGTATATTTCTGTTTTACAATTTTTGTAAGATACCAGGTACCAAAAATTACTGCGCCTAACCGAAACAAAGTAAGAATCATTTTACCCCACTCACCACCAAACTCCCAACCCCAGGCCATTCCTTTGTTTTCTATAAAATACAATTGAAACCAGTTCATACCGGTTACACCTGTATTTCCAAAACCATAATGTGTTTTAATCCAGATTTTCAAAGCCTGGTCGGCAATAATAATGAGTAAGATGATGATAATAACTTTTCTAAGCTTCACGCTATTTCTATTTTATGGGCAAATATATGGTAAGTCAATTAGTCATTAAGTCAAATAATTCATAAACCTAAAACTCATCACTTACGATCCGGTTAAATTGTTAAAAAAAGGGGAATTCTTATTCCTGAAAATAAATTCTTTTTACCCGTTGAGAAATTCCGGTCATTATTTCATAGGGAATCGTATTTGCCCATTCAGCTAATTGTTCTACCGGCAATCCTTTTCCAAAAACAATTACTTCGTCGCCTTCCTTTACATTATTCATACCTGTAATATCCAGCATCAGCATATCCATGCATACTACCCCTATTACAGAAGTCAGTTTTCCGTTAACAAGCATTTTTCCAATACCATTTCCCAATCGTCTTGGATAACCATCCGCATAGCCAATACGAACTGTTGCAATTACAGAATCTTTTTCTACAACTGTCTTTCTTCCATAACTAACCGATTCGCCTGTTTTGACTTTTTTTATTTGAGCAATCGTTGTTAGTAAAGTGGCAACTGTATGCAAATCTATTTTTCTGGATGCAGAACTATCCACACCATATAAACCGATGCCCGGGCGAACCATGTTAAAATGAAGATCAGGCATTCTTACTATGGCAACTGAGTTAGCTATATGCTTTAAAAACGGATAACCCAATTTCTTTTCAAGTAACGTGGCAGCAGAATTAAATTTTTCTGATTGTTCCAACGTATAACGATCCTGCCCTTTATTATCAGATGAAGCTAAATGAGAAAATGCCGATTGAATTTTAAAAGATGAAGTATTGGTAAGGAAATCTCCCAATTCATCCAACGTATTAAGGGCAAAACCCAATCGGTTCATTCCTGTTTCTATTTCCAAATGAATCGGAAACTGTTGTAATGCTTCCCTTTTCAGATAGACATCTAATTTTTTTAATAAATCGAATGAAAATATTTCGGGTTCAAGATTGTATTCGACTAAAACTTCAAAACTGTTTTCATCCGGATTCATTACCATAATTGGCAAATGAATTCCTGCTTTTCTTAACTCTACCCCTTCATCAGCATAAGCTACTCCCAAATAATGGCAACCATGATATTGCAATACCCCAGCTATTTCGGCTCCACCACTTCCGTAAGCATACGCCTTTACCATTGCCATTGTCTTAACGCCGGGCTTGAGTAACTTTTGATATTCTTTCAAATTATGAACGATGGCATCTAAATTAATTTCAAGTCTTGTTTGATGAACTTTTTGCTCTATTAACCTTGTAATTTGTTCAAACTCAAATTTTCTTGCTCCTTTAATTAAAATCGTTTCGTCTTTAAACTGTGAAGTACGGAATTGTTGCAAAAAAGATTCTGTTGATGAAAAATATTCCTGCTTAATTTCTGAGTCATTCAGGAATAAAGGAAGATGATTACATATTTGTTCTCCAATACTAATTACCCTTTTAATTTTATTTTGAATTAAGGATTCTGCAATTTGCTTATATAATAGTTTATTGCTGATGCCCGTTTGTAAAAAATCGGAAAGAATAGCTGTTTTTTGCAAACCAGAGGTTTGTTGCTGTAAAAAATTCAAAGCAATATTGAATGAACTTAAATCAGCGCTGTAACTGTCATTTATTACAACACAATTATTAATCCCCTTTTTGATCTCAAGCCTCATGTTTACTTGTTGCAGCAATTTCATTCTTTCAACAATTATTTTTTTCTGCATCCTAAAATATACGAGGACACAGCAGCAGGTGATTGCATTTTCAATTGACGCAGCATCGGTAAAAGGAATAGCAAAATTTATCGCTTCCTGTTTATCTTTTTTGAAATCAGGTTTAATAGTTACACTTATCTCGGCTCCGTTTTCCTTAAGTCGTACATGTTCTAATTTAACTGTATTGCTTTTATGATAGCCCCATGAAATAATTTGCTTGCCAGTTTTTTTCAACACATCGCTGTTTTTTTTATTATCTCCATTAGCGATAATGATTTTACAGTTCCTGTTTTGAAATAGTTTTAATTTTTCCTCCAGTTTTTGTTTTTTATTTTTAAACCCTTCGCTGTGTGCTTCTCCAATATTGGTAATGATACCTAAGGTGGGCTGAATGATAGATTCCAGAAAATACATTTCACCTGGTTTTGAAATACCAGCTTCAAAAATTGCAAGCTCATGCTGTTCTTCTATTTGCCAAACACTTAACGGTACGCCTACTTGCGAATTATAACTTCTGGGGCTTCGAATAATATTTTTATCCGGGTGTAATAACTGATACAGCCATTCTTTTACAATCGTTTTTCCATTACTTCCCGTGATGCCTATAACATCAATATCAAATTTATTTCGAAGGCTGGCTGCTATATGTTGTAATGCTGCCAACCCGCTTTTTACTTTAATGAAATTTGCTCCGTTAAAATCGGCAGTAACTATTTTTTTACTTACTATAAAATTGCTAACTCCTTTTTTAAATGCATCAGCAATAAATCGATGTCCATCCCCATGAGCGGTAATGATTGCAAAAAATAAAGAGTTTGATGGATTAACAATTTTGCGGCTGTCTATTAATAAATGTTCAATAACAGGATTAGAAGAACCTGTTAGCTCCCCTTTTGTAAATTTTGCAATATCCGTCAACAAATATTTCAATAAGAAAATTTTACAGACTATTTAATCTTTTGATTCCGGAGGAACTCCTTTTTTCGGCATCGCAATAGAATATAACATTGAACCTGCAAGGCAAACCATAATTACACCCAATGAAATAATTACCTGTGTTGTTTTACCAAACCATTCCTGTACCCAGTGTTCGCCCAGCATTTTTAAACCAATAAATACCAATACAATTGCAATGCCCTGCTGCAGATAATCAAATTTAGTAACAGCCCCCCTTAGTAAAAAGAATAATGAACGCAAACCCAATACTGCAAATATGTTTGATGTATAAATTACTAACCGATCCCTTGTAATACCCATTACCGCCGGAATACTATCTAAAGCAAACACCAGGTCAATAGCTGCAAGCATCATAACTACAATAAACAATGTTGTATAAACAGGTTTTCCATTTTCGATAATCCGATACTTACCCTCACCGTCATGCGAAGCAAGCGGAAGTAATTTTTTCATGAACTTGAAAATTCGGGATTGCTGTGGATCAAATTCTTCATCATCTGTAGCGGTAAACATTTTGTATCCGGTAAATACAAGAAATACTCCAAAGATGTAAAGTATCCATTCAAACTTCTGGACCAATGCCACTCCAGCAGTAATAAAAATAACTCTGAATACGATTGCCATTAAAATTCCGATCAGGAGAACACGACCATAATATTTTTCTTTTACTGAAAAAGCAGAGAAGATTAATATGAAAACAAAAATATTGTCGATACTCAGACTCCATTCCATCAGGTAAGCACTCAGGTATTCGAGAGCAAGTGTTTGTCCTTTTTCAATCCACATAAAAACAAAAAAACCAAGTGCCAATCCCACCCAAAAAAAAGTTTGATATAAAGCCTGCCGGATTGTAATCTTTTTGTCTTTTTTACTCAACAGCCCCAAATCAAATGCAAGTGCAAGTATTAATACAATTCCGAAAACGATATATGTTATTTGATCCGGTGTCATTTAAAGTACATTCTATTCAAAGATAATTAAAGCGGGTTTATAAATGCTGCTAATACGATCAGGCTATTCAGCATATTTTCTTTTCCGTATTTGCTGATAAATCCAACCACATATGATAAGGAGCAAAACGGGTAAAATGATATTGATGAATTGCCAGGTAGTTTGCTGTTTGCTTACTTTGCTAACATCTAATTGCCGGAGAACAATTTCTTTATTTCTTGTTTCTGTAATAGCAGAATTGTTTACCAAATACTCAAGATTATTTAATAAAAATTCCCGATTGGCAAACTGATATTCATATTGTGAACCAACAGTAAAAAAATTTAACCCCATTGGCAATGGTCCATCCTTTGGCGAAAAATCGTTTAACACCATATCTCCATCACCTACAACTATTATTTTGTTTTCTTCTGACATTTCTTTAAATGGCAAACCCTGTGCGGCAAGACTATCGATCTTCACTTTCGGAACTCTTCCTTTATATAATGATGTAAACTTTCCTTCGAGTAATAGGGCAACAGGAATTTTCTTTTCTTTAAACTTTTCATCTTCAGGTAAATTTCTGTTTTCGTTTAAACTAATAAGAGCTGGAGTATTTATCCGTCGTGAATTTGCAGATGAAAATAATAAAGGCGTTTTTTTAATCCCGGATACTTTAATCGTGTCTAATGAATTTACAAACCGGCCTGCCACCAAACCTATATTTTTATTGATAGAATGATTGCCTGCAGATTCGAAAAGCGGATAATAGTTCCAGTGCAAAAACTCATATTGCGGGTTCCCGGCATTGCCACCAACTGCAAAAGGCATAAAGTCACACTGCAAATCCATTACAAGATCCGGATTAATACGAACACCATACCGGAAAAGAATATCAGTAAGATCGAGATTACGATCATACGCAACTAATTCCGATTTATAACCCAGGCTATCTTGTTCTGCATTTAATCCGTCAATAAACATGAGCAGCTTACCTCCCCGCATCACATATTGATCAATTTTAAATTTCTCATCATCAGTAAAAGCAATAGATGGTTTTACAATTATAAGAACTTTGAAAGTATCAGGAATTGTCTTTTGCTGATTAATATTAAATGTAAAAAGATCATAGTCTTTTTGTAACGATTGCCGTATTCCATAACTTCTGGCATCTGCCGGCTCTCCGTTACCAGTGGAATATGCAATAAGTGGTTTACTATTTTTTATAATACCATCAATCGCCTGTGCAAACTGGTATTCCAATAAAGCATCAGCATTATTAATTTCTATTGGTGTTATTAGTCTTTTACCTCCTGAATATAAATTCACCAATTTTTGCCTGTCTTTATATTTCAGTAATGCAACAGGATAAACTCTTTTACTTTCTTGTCCTGCTTTTACTTGTACGGTAAGATTAATCGGAACAGCCCCGAGACCGGTTAAAGTATCTTCATACCTCATTCCCGGCACATCAGGATAGTCCTCTTGTGGTGAAATAAACCGGTAATGAATTTTACGGCTGCTCGTTTCTTTCAAAAGACTTAAAAATTCTCTGGAACTTGTTTCTAATTTTTTAAACCCTGCTGGGAAATCCCCTTTTAGAAAAACATCTATATAAATATCTTCATCAAGGCTGCTAATTAAGTTTTTAGTTGCGTTTGTTAATGTATATCTTTTCTCTTTCGTTAAATCGTATCGTGTGTGAAATTTGGCAGCAAAAAGATTTATCAAAAAAAGGAATGCCAATAAGGCCAGCCACCCGATTTTTGAATTTACTATTTTCCCAACTGCTGATTTCATTTTATTTTTTTTTCAGGTTTTGAAGAGTGATGGTTAAAAATAAAATGATGACACTTAAAAAATAAATTACATCTCTTGTATCAATCAATCCGCGGCTGATGCTTTGGTAATGAAAATCAATTCCAATCATATCCACATAATAATCTGCACCACTACTTAATGCCGGCATTTTGCTGATGGCATTAAAACCATAATACAACAGTGCACACCCGATTAATGAAGTAATAAAGGCAACTACAGCATTATTCGTAAAACTGCTGGTGCATATGCCAATAGCAGTAAACACTGCTGCTAAAAAAAATAAACCAATATAAGAACCAATTGTCGCTCCGGTATCCAACCCTTCGCCGGAAGAAAGCTTTTGAATAGAAAAATAATAAATGATCGTAGGGATTAAAGCAATAAACACAACAAAAAAACTTCCAAAATATTTGCCCAATACAATTTGCCAGCGACTCAGTGGTCTTGTTTGTAAAATTTCAAAAGTGCCTGTTTTAAATTCTTCGGAAAAACTGCGCATCGTGGTGGCAGGAATCAGCAATAATAAAATCCAGGGG
>JANLSA010000447.1:0-8412 GCA_031362085.1 Bacteroidota bacterium
AGCTCACAGGCTTCGTTCAACATAATCCTGTCGTGGGCTGATCGCGCCACTACAGGCTTAAGTGTTGGCTGCTGCCTTTTTTGTGGGTTTAATTTATGAATGTAATAATTGCTTCGTCATTTTTTGAAGCCTGTGCATACACTTCTTGAATTGTTTGAAAATATTCTGTTAAGTAATTTACTTCGTCTTCATTTTCCCAAATATTTGGATATACTTCGAGTTCTGTCATCCTTTTAGCGTCATATTTTTTGCTTAATTCCTCAATTGATATTTTTGAAATTTCTTCATTCAATTCTTTAACTTGTTCGGGTGTCAAATATTGTCCTGGTTCATAACCTAAGTCTTGTTCTTCGTCTATAATTTGTCCGCTGAATAAAACTTTTGCTAACGGATGAGTAGAATTATCAAAATTTTGTCCGGTTAGTAGAAAAATTATTCCATCCCACGATTTGTCAATGTCCACCAAATTCGGGTCTTCAACATCGTCTTCACGATAAATTCTGTTTTCCAAAAGCGAACTGTCTTTTAAATATTCTTCAAGTTCAGTTTTTGTCACTCGAAGTAAATTTCCTATCATACTCATAAGTCAAAATGTATTTTGTGGTTTAAAAATAATTCAAATTGTTCAGGATGTCTTTTAAGGTAGCAGCCAACATTTGTATTTCCTTCGTCACTTGTATAAAACTTTCTTGCTTGTCAATCTGATTCTATACCAGCTATATTTTAAAATTTATTTAAAGCTATTACACTATTCGAAGAAATAATCAATATTTGTCAAAATTTTCCTGCTTTAGTTAGGCTAATTAATATTTTGATGTGCTGTGGGTGAAAATATACGCATCAGCCCCAGTTAATGCTTAACCCCGAAGGGGTGGTATGATTATAGTAGAAATATGTTTTGGGAAACCAAAACCCCGAAGGGGTAGCATAATTGAATTGCCTTATTAATCGTACCACTCAAACAAATATTTTTCATCAAATTCAACTTCAAACTTTTTCAGAAAATCAATGTATTCCTGTTTAAAGGTTTTCTTACTATGGTGCTTTTCCTGATTAAGTATGTAATCATAAACTTTGCCAATTTGAGAATGTGAATAGGAAAATACACCGAAGCTATCCTGCCAAGCAAACTTTCCTTTTACAAAATGATGATCATTTACAAAATTGGATGCGTTGTTTTTAATATCCCTTACCAAATCTGAAATTGCCATCGCTGGTTTTAAACCAACAAAGGCATGAATATGGTCAGGCATCCCATTTACTATAATAGGTTTTTGTCCTTTGCCTTTAATTATTCCGGCGATATATTTATGCAATTCAGATTTCCATTTGTTTGCAATCAGGTTTTCCCTACCTTTTACAGCAAAAACAATCTGTATATAAATTTGAGAATATGTTCCTGGCATGATTGAAACTTTAATTATCAATATATCACCCCTTCGGGGTTTGATACACAAATTATAACTACACTACAATAATTACAACCCTTCGGGTTTGCACACAGTATATCAAAATATTAATTAGCCTTTAGTTACTTTAAATCTTAAACCTGTAATTTTACACCCATGGGCGAATACTCAATGCAAGAAGCAATGAAACAATTTTTGAATAAGAGCCGTATTAAAGGTTCTGTTCAGGCATTGCAGATAGAAGATATATGGGAGCAATTAATGGGTAAAACTATTGCACGATATACTGAGAAAATTCAGCTATTTGGAAACAAACTCATCATCACCACACATGTAGGCCCGTTGAAAAATGAATTGATTTATCAAAAAGAAAAAATCAGGAACCGGGTAAATGAAGCTCTGAATGAACATATCGTTCATGAAGTAGTAATTCAGTAAATAGCTATTTCCCGGTCATCATCAAATACCTCAGTACGCATTACCACTACTTCCTGAAGTAAATCATCCGCAGAAATAATTCCGCGGAATGAATACTCGTCAAATACCGGGATTTGATGAATATGATGCTGGCACATGAGTTTCAAACAACGTTCTACCGTGTCTTCAGAAGATGCAACCGGCAGGTTTGTTTTCATTAACTCATCCACTATAATATTTTCTGTAGATTTTTTACTCAGCAAAATATTATCTGTTATTTCGTGTTCCGTAAGTAATCCAAGAAAATTTTCATCTTCATCAACTACGATAAGATAATCGCTGTTTTCACAATGCATTTTATTTAATGCATCCCTGAGTGTGCAGCCAGATAAAACAGAATTAAAATGGGGTTGCTTACGGGCTAATATAGGAGATATTTTTTCCATGATTATTGGTTTTATGTATTTGTAAGGTAAGTTATTCTTTAAAGGGAACAATATGATTCTTATCAACCGAAGATGTGAATATGTTAACTACTCGTCCTAACCCTGGGATCTACCACGCCATATAAAATGTCTGCAAGAATATTTATTAGTATAAAAAAAGTTGCAGAAACCAATACAGCCCCCATCACCACCGGAAAATCTAATTTTTCCAATGCATCCACGGTTACTTTTCCAATGCCCTGCCAGCCGAAAATATATTCTACAAAAAAAGCACCTGCCAGTAACTCCGCAAACCAACCTGTGATAGCCGTTATAACCGGGTTTAGTGCATTCCTCAATCCATGTTTCCAGATTACAGCCTGCCGGGATAGCCCTTTTGCATACGCTGTTCGTATATAATACTGGTTCAATACATCGAGCATGGCGCTACGGGTAAGTTGCGTAATGATTGCCATAGGCCGAATGCCCAACGTAATGGCGGGCAGAATTAAATTTTTTAATGCAAGTGTCTTTTCGCCGGTTGTTTCGTCTATTTGTGTCCAGTTGCCAATAATATTTAAACCAGTGTAGTCGCTTAATACAAATCCAAAAATATATGCAATAACAATGCCCATAAAAAAAGAAGGGGCAGAAATACCAATGATACTGGTAAAGATGGCAGATGTATCCCACCACGTATTTTGTTTTACTGCAGCCAATACTCCTAATGGGATACCCAATAAAACAGCTATGAACATGGCTGCTACTGCAAGCATAAGGGTACCGGGCAAAGCCTGCATTAAAATACTCCACACATCCCGTTTGCTTTGATATGACTTGCGCAGGTAAGGAATTTTAATTCCAAATTTAGTTGAGCCTCCAATAAAAATTCCTTTGAGGTTCTTTGTTTTTATTTCGCTGTTGCTGTGAAAACAAACTGGCGAAACATCATTTAAATAATAAATGAATTGATTTAAAATGGGTTTATCCAGGTGTAACTCCTTACGAATATTTGCCTGGGTGGCTGAGTCGCTGCTTTGCCCGGCTACTAATTTGGTTGCATCTCCAAAACCCTGAAATAAAAAAAAGACTAAAACAATAACACCCAGTAAAACAAGGATGCCGTATAAAATTTTTTTAGTAACTAATTTCAACAAGCTTTACTTTTTATTGACTGAATCCGGTTTTTGTTTTTTCATGCTCTCCGCATTTATTACCGAATCGTAGATTGTATTTATATGGCCGTTCATCTTCTTTACTTCTTCCATTACCTGGTTATTGGTTTGTGGTTGGACGGGAATTTTATTTAACTCTGATTCAGTTTTTACAAACTGTTTTGCACTCCATTTGCCTAAAATAGTTCCTTGCTGCAACAGATAAATGCAGGGATTGCTTCGTGCAGCTGTCCGAACAGTAGTAACATCACATTTAAAGAATTTTATTTCCTGAAATGAGGTGCCTGCAATAGCAGCCGCTGTTTCACTAAAACGTGTTGTTACCAAAAACACTGGAATATTTTTTTCTTTTGCGATAGCATAAATTTTTTCAAACTCAGATGACCATTCCTTTACAGGGGTAGAAAAATCTTCAGCAAAAAGAATTAATGAATACGGTTGACTGAGGATATATTTTGCTGAGTCTTCATTGGTAATACCCGAAAGAATAAATCCTTTTATAGGTGGTTCATTATTTTTTCCTTTGCGAATCAGTTTATCATACCTGTCCACATATTTGTAAAGTTCTGCATTAAAATCAGCCGGAAATTTGTCAGCAGTAAATTCAACTTTCTGCCCCTGTTTTTCATAAACGAACGTAATAACCGTACTGTCGGGTATTGCATTCGCCGGTAGTTTCATTTGCTCTGGAATATTATTTCCTTTTTTAAATGGCAAACAATCTAAAGCCGGAAGGTAATTAAGCGAATACCACTGCACACCAAAAGAA
This sequence comes from Bacteroidota bacterium, assembly GCA_031362085.1. Classification (GTDB taxonomy): domain Bacteria; phylum Bacteroidota; class Bacteroidia; order Chitinophagales; family Chitinophagaceae; genus VBAR01. The sequence continues at coordinate 4,196 of JANLSA010000447.1, forward strand.
AAAATTGTTATCGCTAACATCGCAAGCAATGCAGCCCGTCTTGAAAATGCTGAAATAATTTTTTTCCGGTAAAAGAAAAGAAACAGTATAAGTACGGTAAGAATAATATCTTTTGTAAAAGAAATATTGGGAGTAATGGGAATACAATCTCCAAAGCAACCACAGTTCGTAAATTTTGGTGACCCATCCGCTTTAGTTGCAAGCCATGCATAACCGGTAAGAAAAGTAAAGAACACAATCATCAAAACTAAAAGCCAACTGAAAAATTTCATATGCCAGCCGATGATAACGGCAAATCCGGCTATTATTTCCAAGGCAATCATTACAACAGCAAGCAGCAGCGCATGCTCATGAAAGAATTCGAAAATGGAAATGAAAAAATTTTTCAGAAAAAAAGAAGAGCCGGCCAGGCCTTCATTCCAAACTTCAAAAAACTCCTGCATTTTATAACCCAGGCCATGTGGGTCATTTGCTTTAATTAATCCTGAAAAAATAAAAAGTACACCAACGATAATCCGGATTGCAACAATTAGTTTTTTCATCTGTCAAGTTTGAAATTTCGAGTACCGTTTTTATTGATAAAACTCCGGAAAATAATCCATCCATTTTTATCGCATATCACTTAATTACTTTCCCATCTATCACCCTACTTCCTATCTTCGCTCCAAATGTAATCAACAAACCTGAATGTTTACACTCAACTGCAAAGGAAGACTTTTAACGATTGACAAACCTGTAGTGATGGGTATTATCAATATTACACCCGATTCATTTTATAAAAGCAGCCGCTTCACTGATATTGATTCTATTTTACGACAAGCAGAACATATGCTGAATGATGGCGCCACGATTCTTGACATTGGCGGACAAAGCACCCGGCCCGGCAGCATTAAAATTTCTGAGGAAGAAGAATTGCAACGGGTGATTGAACCGGTTACTAAAATTGCTGAAAAATTTCCTGAAACCTTTATTTCTATAGATAGTTTTTATTCACAGGTGGCAAAGCAAGCTGTACAGGCTGGTGCAAGTATTGTAAATGATATTAGTGGAGCAAGCATGGATGATAAAATGATTGAAACCGTTTCCTCTTTAAATGTTCCTTATGTTTTGATGCATATAAAAGGCACACCACAAACTATGCAACAGAATACGAATTATGAAAATGTAACAAAGGAAGTGCTTGACTTTTTTATATTTAAGAAAACTGCATTGCAGCATGCCGGCATAAAAGATATAATCATTGATCCGGGTTTTGGATTTGGAAAATCCGTTGAACAAAATTTTGTGTTGCTAAACAATCTTTCTGTTTTTAAAATGCTGGATGCCCCGCTCCTGCTTGGCATTTCCAGGAAATCCATGATCAAAAAAACGCTTGATATAACAACAGAGGAAACACTAAATGGTACAACGGTGCTAAACACAATCGGGTTGATGAATGGCGCATCCATTCTACGGGTGCATGATGTGAAGGAAGCAAAGGAAGCTATTGAACTTTTTTTGCAAACAACAAATGGCAACTAGATTTTATTGTTTTCTTTTTCTTGGCGAATCCACTACGGGTTGTACGACTGGTGTAGCTACCGGTGGCTGCACTTTTACATCAACCACTTTAATTTCAAAAATCACTTTCTCATTTGGATTTATTAGTGGCGGGTTTCCTTCGGCACCATATGCCAGTGCTGATGGAATATAAATTGTGGCTTCTGTTCCTTTGCACATTTGCTTAATACCATCTGCAAATCCTTTAATCATCGGAGAAACTTCAACTGTAAAATCCAAAAGCGGCGAACGACCAAACGATGAATCGATATTGGAATCAAAAACTTTCCCAGACCAGTTCCTGCCATGATATTTTACAGAAACAAAGTTGCCTGAATCAATTAAATTTCCAGTACCCGGATTATGAATTTTTACAAACACCCCCAGATTCGTTTCCTGATAATCTGCAATTTTATTTTCTTTTAAATATTGCTTTATGTCTTCCTTATCTTTTGCAACATGGAGATCATTATCTTTTTTCTTATCCAAATCGGCTAAAGAATCTGATTCAAATACTCCTAATATTTTCATCGTGATGACCAAACGATCTCCTTTTTTTATTTCTTTAGGCAAGGATGTATTTCGTTTGATAAAAGTATCCAGCGATTGAATCACGATAACACTATCCCCAACACGCAACTGAGTCCAGATTTCTGAGATATCATATCCTTCACTAATGTTAGAAGTATGTACATAGGCAGGTGCTAAGCCAAAAGTGGTTCTGTACACGCTGTCATTTACTTTATTTTCAATATTAAATTTTACAACTTTATTAATTTTTACCCGTTCTCCCTTTCCATCACTAAAAATGACATAGGGAAACCCGCTGGTCGATTTTTTATAATTTAATTTTCCACAGGATGCAACCAGCACTGCCGTTATAAAAATTGAAATAAAAGAATGAAGTCGCATAAAATAATTATTGTAAAAGATTTTTATTTTCTTTCATCGCTTCTTTAAATTTCCGTACCGTCTCATCCAATGAATCGGTGCTGCGTCCGCCAGATGCTGCAAAATGCCCACCGCCATCAAAATATTTTCGTGCAAACTGATTGCAATCAAAATCACCTTTGCTGCGGAAACTCCATTTACGCTCCTCATCCCGGTCTATACAAAGTGCTACTAATTTTATTCCTTGTATTGACTGCGGATAATTTACCAATCCTTCTGTATCACCTGTTTTGATATAATATTTTAAAACATCGGCTTTAGGCACTGCAATTAAAACCGTATTGTATTCATAAAATACTTCCATACGATTCAGTAACACATGACCAGTAAATCGTAAACGGTTTTCTAAAAAATTGTCGAATAACAGGTCATGAACTTTCGAATGATCAAATCCCACTTCTTTCAACCCCGCAACTAAACGGTGTACATCTGCATTTGCAGATGGAAAACGAAAAGAACCTGTATCGCCGATAACACCCGCATAAATACAATCAGCAATTTCCATATTTATTTTTTCTGCATTGCCCGAAGCAACGATAAAATCATAAATCATTTCGCAGGTACTGCTTTTATCCGTATCGCTTATTCCAAAATTAAAAATTTCAGTCTGTGGCTCCCGATGATGGTCAATCAGAATTTTTGTGCATGTGAGTGATTCCAATTTCTTTTCCATAAACCGGGTACGGTGCAGCCCATTAAAATCCAAACAAAAAAGCCAGTCCGTTTCATCTAAAATTTTTTCGGCATTCGATTTGAATTTATCGTAATCAATTACCGTTTTTACACCGGGCATCCAGCCGAGCCATAAGGCCCAATTGGTAGGAGAAATAACGGAAACGCTATGGCCGAGTTGATCCAACAAATTTTTTAATGCAAGCGAAGAGCCCATTGCATCTGCATCAGGTTTTTGGTGCATGACTATTGTACAACGGCGTGGCTTATTTAGTTCGGGAAAAATATCTTCTATGGGGTTCATAAATGGCTGCGAAGATAAGAGAAAGCTGTTTATCGTTTTTAGTTTACCGTTTATAGTTTCTTATGAATTTAATTACTGTTTGAAAAATAGCTCGGCAAAAACCAAAAACAATAAACCACAAACCAAAAACCACAAACTTGCCTTACATTTGCAGCCCAAAAACATTTACAAAAAATGAGTAACAGAACCCTGACAATGATTAAACCGGATGCCATGCGTAAAGGTTATGCCGGTGGAATTTTAGACATGATAATTAAAGGTGGCTTTCGTGTAGTAGCATTGAAACAATTACGTCTTTCGCCAGAAAAAGCCGGTGAATTTTATGCTGTTCATATTGAAAGGCCCTTTTATGGAGAGCTGGTAGAATTTATGAGCAGTGGTGTTGTTATAGCTGCTATACTTGAAAAAGATAATGCAGTAGCAGATTTCAGAAAACTAATTGGTGCTACGAATCCTGCAAATGCAGAAGAAGGAACCATCCGTAAAAAATATGCATCGAGTGTAGGAGAAAATGCTGTGCATGGAAGTAATAGTGATGAAAATGCAAAAATAGAAAGTGATTTCTTTTTCTCTGCCTTGGAAAGATTTTAATACGGATTTATTAAAAATTGTTTTAGAGAAAGTTTTTTATACTTTCTTGAAATAGGGAACTTAATATTTTGTGATTTTCCAGATGAAGCAACTATTTTTTTTGAACCACATAGGCATAAAGAAACATAGGCTTACACATAGACCTGCCTGCCAGCAGGCA
>JANLSA010000530.1:0-7962 GCA_031362085.1 Bacteroidota bacterium
GTAAAACAATCCTGTTACTACCAGAATAGTCTGTATAATGCCGACCCCACTCCAGTTTGTTGTTGATTTTAGTTTATCTAACGAAAACCAAAGTAACATAAAAAGAAAAGTGAAAATATAAAGGTGAATCAGAAACACACCATGGTCAGCATAATAGAATTGTTTTCTGCGGATATAAAGTAATTTTAAAAATAAAGCAAACAATGGCAGCGAAGCAAATAAAATATAGGGAACAGAATGAATAAACTTATTTACCAGATCAACCAACATTGTATTTTCTTTTCCTGTGTAACGTTGGTTTATCGCAATTGCTTTTTTATTGATTATTTTTTTTATCCGGTTATCTCTTTTGCTTTTTGGCAAACTATGCTGAATAGAATCGTACTCATGTACAGATTTATATTTTTCTGCACTGCCAAAATTTATATTGAATCCACCATTATTTGATTTGTTTTTAAGGACTGTATCTATTTTCTTGCTTCCTAAACTATCTTCTATTGATTTAAATCCGGGCAGAAGCGGAATATTAGTTAGAATAACCGAGTCTTTTTTTTGAACGGGCACATCCATATTCTCCGGCGTATTAAATTTTAGGTCAGATTCAGAAACGTGGTAGAGTGAAAAGAAAACAAGAAAAAAAGCAGCCGATGTAAAAACATACATCCGAACAGGGTGCAGGTAGGATTTGCGACGACCTCTCATATATTCCTTAGTAAGAAAACCGGGTTTGAATAACAAATCTTTTAATGTGGTAAAAAAGCTGCCATCGAAATGGGTGATGTCGTAAAAGAAATGTGTAAACATGTGCCAGAAAGTTTCTTTCGGCACAATATTTTGCTGACCACAATTCTGGCAATAATGACCTTGCACAATAGTGCCGCAATTAAGACAATCCTTTTCTATGCGCTGAGATGCGTGGCTCACAATTAAAAATTTCTTAAAAATACTTACAAAAAGTACAATTCAATATTCTTTCCCTTTTTAATATACAATTCCGGTATTTTTGCACCTACAACTTAATCGTCCAATGAAAAACCTATTAACCCTTCTCTTTTTTTTCTATTCGGCTTCTGCACAATCTCAATTTTACTACAACGATATAATTGGCACTGAAGAATTGAATCAGCGGATGAAAAATTATACTGCTAATAAGGTGGCTACTGTAAATGCAGTTGGGTTTGATGCTGAAGGGATAAAGAATACTGATTTTATTGAATTACAGGAAGTAAAAGAAAATGGCCGCCTGCTGAAAATTTCTTCATATGCTGAAAAAGTAAAATCGACTATTTATTATCGCTTTGATGAAACAGGCAAACTTGCTGTTCAAACTGATTCAGCGAATGGCGCAAAAAGTGTTTCAACATATCGTTATGATAATAATGGAAAAATACTTTCCGTTTTTAACACCGTATCGAATATAGATAACGATGTAAAAATTTATGAAGAGCATACATGGATTTACAACACAACCGGACAGCCAGAAAAAATGTGGAAAATAATAAATGGAAAGGACAGTACTCTTTACCAATTTAGTATGGATGAAAGAAACAATGTAGCCGATGAAATCCTAATAAGAAAAGGAATTCGGTATGATTCAGTCTTATTTTATTATGATGCTCAAAACAGGTTGTCGGACATCGTACGCTATAATAAAAAAGCTGGAAAGCTACTACCCGATTTTATGTTTGAGTATGATAGCAACAACCAGGTTCTACAAAAAATATCTACCGTAAGTGATATAAGAATTGCATATATCATTTGGCGTTTTCAATATAATGAAAGGGGATTAAAAACAAAAGAAGTATTGTTTAACCGCTACAAACAACAAACCGGAAGAATCGAATACCGGTATACATTCGGGAACTAAACAGTCTTATTATTTTTTTTCATTACTTGATTCAGGAGCAAGCTGAAAAGTATAACTCCAAAAGCTCCGATCGGGTTTAACCAAAGAAAACTTAAGCCGAAGATTTTTAATTTTGCCGGAATATAAATTGCAAAAATCAATAACTGCGTTATTAGTGTTGCATAAAAAACAACTGAGCCATTTATTATTTTCTTAAAAAAGAAAGCGACCAGAAATACACCGAGTATTGAACCATAAAATAATGACCCCAGTTCGTTTACCGTTTCTATTAAACTATTTCCCATATTATGAGCATACATGGCAATGATTATACAAAAGATACCCCATGCCAGTGTATAATATTTTGAAGTATGATAATCCTTTTTTTCTGTGCAATCTTTCTTTGAAAATCGTTTATGAAAATCGATCATGGTACTTGATGCAAGCGAATTAATAGCAGCCGCTATACTACCCCAGGATGCAAGAAAAATAATAGCAATTAACAACCCCACCAATCCTGCCGGAAGATTGTCAACTACAAAGCGCAGAAAAATATAATTCGTATCGTTCTCATCACCACCTACGGCTTTTGTCTTCATCCAGGTTTTTACTTTTTTACGTAAACTGTCCGATTGATACTGCAATTGTTTTAACTCAACAGCCTTCGCATTGCCTAGTTCTTTTGTGCCAGCATTTGAAAATGCCATTACAACCGTTTTCTTTTGTTCACTCAAATCATCGTATTGTTTTTGCACAACGAGCAATGAGTCTTTATAAATAGAATTTTCAACTTTTGTTAGCTGGCTTTGATTAAAAAATAAGGGTGCATTATTAAATTGATAAAAAGTAAAAACCAATGCACCAATTAATAATATAGCAAACTGCATAGGCACTTTCACCAGGCCATTCATTAACAAACCCATTCTGCTTTCCCGCAAAGATTTTGCAGTAAGATATCTTCCTACCTGGCTTTGGTCGGTCCCAAAATAAGATAGTGCAAGAAAAAATCCACCGATTACACCACTCCAGATATTATATTTATCGCCCCAGTCAAAACCATTTCCTTTTTCAAAACCCGTTGTTATTACATTCAGCTTGCCCATTTTTCCACTCACTTGCAGTGCATCTATAAAACCAACGCCTTCGGGTAGCATATGTACCACCATATAAGCAGCCAGAAACATGCCGGTGAAAATAATAATGAGTTGTAACTGTTGTGTATAAGCAACTGCCTTTGCACCGCCGCTGATTGTATAAATAATCAATAAGCCACCCATGAATAAATTTGTCCAGTAAATATTCCATCCTAACAGGGATGAAAGTATTAATGAAGGTGCAAATACGCTGATACCTGTAGATACGCCCCGTTGTAATAAAAATAAAAAAGAAGTAAGTGTTCTTGTTTTGCCATCAAACCGGTTTTCCAAAAATTCATATGCAGTATAAACTTTTAGCCGGCTGAAAATCGGAACAAAGAAAATACAGATAACAATCATTGCTAATGGTAACCCGAAATAATATTGAACAAACCGCATCCCATCAGTATAGGCCTGTCCGGGTGCGGCAAGAAATGTAATAGCACTTGCCTGTGTACCCATAATGCTTAACAAAATTAAACCCCATGGTAAACTGCGGTTAGAAAGAAAATACCCATCCAGATTTTTTGAGGTACGGCTTTTATATAGTCCGTAACTGATAATTACCAGCAGCGTTATAACTAATACAATCCAATCGAGCTGCTTCATGAAAATCGTTTAGTGAAGTAATAAAAAAGAATTACCAGCAACAGTAAAAAGCCAATAACAAACAAATACCAATGGCTCCATCTTTTAAATAAAGGAATTTTATCATTCTCTTTTTCAGTCATCGCTTTTTCTTTGTGTTTTTAGCCAGCTAAGAAAAACAATTGTGCTGCCAAGTATTAATCCTAATATAATTCCGAGTCTCACTTTTTTTATAAGTATCCCGATAATTAATCCCAATACAATAGCAATCATTAATGCTGCTTCACTTCTTCCTGCCTGTGATTTTTTATTCATGAAATATTTTTTGTCAGCTATTTATTAAAACGCTTTTTTCCTGTTTAATGCAATCAAATTTGCAAGCAATCTGTATGCTCCCGGCACACCAGCAGGTAGTTCTCTGAAAAAAACCAATCCGGTGTATGTAAAAAATCCTTTGCCATATTTCGAAATAATCAAACTCGAGTTATCTGAAACTTCACCTGGATCATTTAAAGCAAGTATCGTTTCAAATTTTGTTGAATCGTAGTCCGCAGCATGATAAATACTTCTTTCCTGAATCCAACCTGTAAAGTCTTCCTGGGTTATTTTATTGGGAAAATTTAATGCAGGATGCTCAGGTTTTAAAAAAGTGATTGTAGCATTTTCATCTGTAACACGGTTACGACCGATATTAAATTTATAGGGTGCAATTTTAGATCTTATACTGGTGATAAAATTATTCGTGTTGTATTGCACAATTAAATTGCCGCCTTGCTCCACATACTTCATCAGTTTGTCATAATGCTTACCCATCCATTCGTTAGTATTGTAGGCCCGTACTCCTGTAAGTATGGCATCAAACTGCGAAAGATTATTTCTTGCAAGTTCCTTATCGGTTAATAAGGTTACATCATACCCCATTTGTTCCAGTGCCTGGGGAACTTTATCCCCTGCACCGATGATATACCCGATTTTCTTGTTGTATGTTTTTAAAGACAGATTGACAACTTTAACTGCATCTGGGAAAAAATATTTTATAGAAGGAATATGATCATAATTAATTGCCCGTATGGCCAGGTAGTAATCGGTAGAATCACCTTCGTGGATAAATGCGTAATAGGTAGATTTCTTATCGGATCCACGAGTTGATAAATTTGCAGTTTTAAGATTCCGATTTTTTGCGTTCCCTGTTTTCATCAGGGAGTCCATTTTTATTCTGGAAGCATCTGACTCTGCAACATAGCCGAATCGGTATTTATTATTTATGGTAAATGAATAATTCTTTGTCTGAAACTTGGAAGTTGCCGTAGAATCTTTTACAAAAAAAGTTGTGTCGGCTGCATTTAACTCCACAACCAAAGGTTTGGTTATATTTTTATTTGAATTAGCTGAAATAATAATTTCTTTCTCCTCTTTCAACTCGTCTTTAAATAAAACCAGAGAAGGTGATGTAAGTATGGTAATAGCAGGAATAACAAAAACGGGTTGGTATAATTCACCTCTTACCGGATCGGTAAGTTTATATTTAACAGGCTTATCAAAATTAAAATCATTGCCATCTATATTCAAGGTTACCCTTACCATAAATGCAGGATCCATATCCGGTTGTCCAATTTGCTTCTGATTGGATACATTAAAATATCCTTCATTCATATTTTCCTTTAACCAGTAAGGACTTGTTAACGGTTTAGAAGCCGGCACGTAAAATGTTTTTCCAAAATTTATATTTTTATTTTTTTCTAGTGTTCTTGAAAAGGATGAATCAAACCCATCAATTGATATTTTTTTAAGAACTGCATCTACACCCAACCTGTTATTCAGAAAAAAATTAATACGAATTGAATCGGTCTGAACTGCAAACTGATTTGCAGATGTGAAATCTGTAAATAATCCGCTGCATTGTTCAATTAATACTTTTATTTCCTCCAGTTTTTTATTTTTCCAATAACTATCTGGCATCGCTTTTAATGATGCATACAATCTTACCAAACTTCTCACTGATTTTTCAGGATGTAAAAAATCGAATGTGGATGATATACTATCAACTCTTTTTTCAATTGCTTCGCCACCATTTACCCGCTTCCATGTTTGCTTAACATCATCCAGTAAATCATTTACGGGGGGTGTGCCGCCTATTGTACTGAAATATTCCAATGACTCTCCCCGTCCGGCAGGTACTCCAAAACCCTGACTTTTATGCTGGCTTCTGCTTTCAGCAGCTATTTCACCATACCCCTTTCCCAATAAAGGATTATAACCACCGACATCAAACTTAAACTGATTTTCGCTGGTTGTATTTGTGTTTCCAAAATTAAATGTGTTCCATAAAATCCGTTTTGCCTGCCACGGCTGTACTCCATTTTTAAAATGCTCCGGAAATTGTTTTGGATCGGCAGCAGCCGTAAAAGCCTCATTTGCTAAAATTGCAGATGCAGTATGATGACCATGACCACCTTCGCCTGTTGTAGGAAACCGGCAAACGATGACATCGGGTTGAAATTTCCGAATCACCCAAACTACATCACTCAATATTTTGTCTTTATGCCATTTTGTAAATGTTTCTTCGGGATTTTTTGAATACCCAAAATCAAATGCTCTTGTAAAAAATTGCTCGCCACCATCCATTCTTCTTGCAGAAAGTAATTCCTGGGTTCGTATCAATCCTAATTCAATTCCCTGTTCATCCCCGATTAAATTTTGTCCGCCATCACCACGGGTCATTGATAAATACCCGGTACGGTATAATTTTTCTTTGGAGAAATAGGCTATCAATCTTGTATTCTCATCATCGGGATGTGCAGCAACATATAAAACGGTGCCGAGTACATTTAATTTTTTAATGCCTAAATAAATATCAGCAGATGTCCAGTTTAAAGGAGTTTGAGCTAAGAGATTATTCTTGGACAAGCTCAGAATGAAAAATAGAAAAAAAGAATAATTCAATAATCTTTTCATGCAAAAAATTTAGTTAGCGAAAATAATAGTTGGTATCTGAAATAGTTGCTAATTTTTATTAACGGTATTCATTCGGAAGTCAGCAGTTGTCAGTCAATAGCGAATAGTGAATAGTCAATAGTCAAATGTCAAAAATTGGATTACAGGTCAACAATTCCAAATTCCCAATTCCAAATTACCAACACCTAATAACTCAACTACTGCCCTACCATAAATACAGCATTACATAACATCAGTTTTCCGTTTTCCCAAAAACTCCGGAACATGATATCATCAGCCATAAATACGATTGCTCCATTCCCCATATCCTGAACACCAAATAAAACGCCATCCTGAATTTTTTCTTTCAGTTTCGAACCAACAAATCCGGCTACCTGGTTATCTTTTTTTAACACCCCTACATTCCATCCACCAGTTTTCAGAAATTCGTACATCGCATCGTCCTGTTTTAATGTATAATATGTTTTAGGATATCCAAATGCCAAAGGATGTGTATTATCTAATTCAACTTTATAAATAGAACCGGGTATAAATCCTTTTAAAAAATCTCTTTCTCTGTCTTGATAAGTACTTAATGCGGCATAGGTATCTTTTTTATTCACACTATCATCCGTTTTCTTTTCTTTAATACCCCAATCCAGTTTTGTTAATTGACCTACGGCACTTTCAATTGCAACAAGTTTACCTCCTTTGCTTATCCATTCTTTTAAAGGATCAGTCGTTGCTTTATCATTTAAAAAACGGTAATTGCCTGAAGTCATTATTATAACGTTATAATCAGAAAGATTAAATCTTCCAAAATCATTTGCATTCACAAGGGTTAACGGATAATCAAGTACCTGTTCAAAAAAGTGCCAGATTTCTCCTGCAGCATTTGAATTGACACCTTCACCAGTTATCAAGGCTATTTTAGGCGCATCCATAAAATGGATTTTATTACTTCCAAAGTCATAACCTTTGTCAACAAAACCGGTTGTAATTGTATTGGCCAAAATATTATTTGCATTGCACACTTCGTTGATAACACCAGAAATATTTTTACCTAACCGTTCATTTCCTTTTTTAATAATCAGGAGAGAGCCTCTTTCAAATTTCTGACCATTTACTTCAAATGGAGTTTCACTAAACCGAACCTTTACTCCTTTTTGAAAAAATTGACCCAATGCTTTTGCACTTTGTATTCCCTGCCAGCGGATCACATATCCATATGCATCTGAAACATTATTTTGAATTAACATAGATTTTGTGCTAACTGAATGATTCAATTTTGTTCTGGATGCGTAAGCATTTAAACCAAACACATAGGGCAATGACCAGGCTGTTATATCATAAGTAGCTGAATCAACCATTTTACTTTTTGGTTCAAACAATACTTTTACCAATGCAGATCGGGGTTGCTGAGATTGCACAATCAAATCTCCGGTTTGAATTGAGAAC
>JANLSA010000532.1:0-22708 GCA_031362085.1 Bacteroidota bacterium
AGAAGCCCATATGCACTGATATAATAATGAATTGCCCGGTACTGAATGCCTGTTAAGTACTGAAACGTTTTTAAAAAACATCCCTTCTTTAGCCATTGCATAATACACACGGCAACTTGTTACGATTGTTGCATGCGTGCAACCCAGTGTTGTAATCAGGATAAGGATAGCAATAAAGATTTCGCCATTCCTTCCCCAAAAAACTTTTACCGCTTCAATAGCCGCAATACCATTACCCGAAGCTTTTATCTGTTGAAGTGTTTCAATTGGTAATAAAGAAAGATAAGCTGTGTTTACCAAAAGATATAAACCAATAACAACAAAAATTCCGATGGTGATTCCACGGGGAATATTGTGATTACTGTTTTTAATTTCGCCGCCTATAAAACCAACAGAAGCCCAGCCCTGGTATGCCCAGAAAGCTGCAAGCATGGCAGTAAACATGGCGCTGAATGTTACCGGCTGATTATTCACAGTGTCCATATTAAAAGCCATACTTAAATCAGCATGACTACTTGTAAGACCAAAACCGATAATGATAAATAAACCAATAAATACCAGCAACAATAATCCGGTTCCCATCCTGGCCCCAGTTTTCAGGCCCTTACTATTTATCCAGGTAAGTAAAAAAATGAGAACAATGGCTGTAAATTTTATATTGAAACCCTTGAAGGGATAAAATATTTCAGCAATATTAAAATCAGCAAGTGAAGTCAGCATAGGTGGTAAATCAACTAGACTGCTAAGCGATTGTGCAAAAACATAAGCCAATGAAGATATAGATGCTGTCTGAAGTATTGAAAATGTAGACCAGCCAAACTGAAATGCAAAAAAACGATTGTATATTTTTTTATAATAAGTATAATCGCCTCCGGTATCTGCCAGCAGACCTGCAACCTCGGCATAACTTAATGCACCAAACAAACTAATGATGCCACCAATCACCCAGGCTATCAACACCCATCCGGAGGAGTGTAATGTATCCGCCATGGGTGCAACTTTTTTATATACACCTGACCCAAGAATATTTGCAATAGCAAATACAACGACTAGTTTTAATCCAAGTGCAGGCTTCAGTTGTTGAGTCATAATTATTTTTTAGTAAACTATATTACATGGAAGGTTCATCTGCTGTAGGCCCGTACATACCCGGAACAGCAACGTCGAGTAAGCGTAGATAAACAGATAACTGTGCACGATGATGATATAAATGATTCATAGCAAAACTTCTTGCAACAACAACTTTTGGCATCGTAAAATAAATATGATCACCATTTCGCATGGTCCAGTTTCCAAGAAATGTTTCGTCAGTAGCTTTTTTCAGATCTTCCATTGCTTTAGCAGCGTAGTCATCAAACACTTTTAATAACTCTTCTTTCGTATCAGCTTTTGTTTTAGTATATCCTTTCGCAAAATCCAGCTCATCGGTAGTTAATGTTACGGTCATCCAATTCGGTATTTCTGCCACATGGATGGCAAGCCTGCCCAGACCCATCGACTTTTCGTGTGGCTTCCAGTCCGCTTTTTCCATGGGTACTCTTTCCAGCATTTTACGGGTACTTTTTAATTCCATTTCATACTCAGGGATGAGTGCATCTCGGATTGGCATAAAATTTATTTTTAATGTTTACTAAATGTTTTATCTGCTTCATCTACTATTTTCTCCAACCGATCCTCCATACCATGTGTTATTTCTTCGGGGTGCTCAATCTTATGCATCACATCTTTTTTGCGCATCATCTTCCATAACTGAAATAAGGCTGTGATGGAAAATATGCCCCCGATTATCCAGCTTAAAATATGCTGGTTATTATTTATCCGCTCGGCAATAATCTGGCCGCCGAAAATAAAAACAAGATTACCGATAAAAGTTCCGATTCCAATACCCATAATATAAGTATTGTAATGATTGTTTTGAGGAAGCAGAATTTTTTTACTGAACAGTACCGTACTCCATCCAAACCAAAATGGTATTTGTACCGGATTCAATGCACTCATGGTAAATCCTAAGATAATTTTTGAAAGTTGACTGCTTAAAATTTTATTTTCATGTTCGCCGGGATTTAAAGCAGCATAAAAGCTGAACCCTGCCAAAGCAAGTACAATAAGCAATGTTACCCATTCCAGTATTTTAAAAAATAACTCCTGTTTCCGCACCCAATCCATGGCCACTAATGAAATGCGTACATAAATGATTTCAGCAATTAATGACCCTACTGAGAATAGCATTGCCTGAATTATTCCTTCTGAAACAGAAATCTGCATGGCGGCCACATTCAATGTACCCAAGGGCAATGAACCGAGAAAACTCACCAACATTCCGACAAAAAATATTTTTACAAGTGGGGGCATAAGACGAAAATACAAAAGCCCCTTCAATTAATTGAAAGGGCTTGAAAACTTATTATCCGGAGTTAGAATTAAAAAATATTTTTCACGATGGGAATTAATTTCCTATTTACCCAAACCAAATAAGCACATGCTATAAAAACAAGTAGCGCATAAATAAAAAGCTGGCCATTATCTTCAGTACCATCCGAATTTTTTACAGAAATCCCCAATATAAATATATGAGATAGGATTGCCCCTGTCATTATTCCCAAACCCATCAATGCACCTACCCATGTGGTTTTTGGAATGAGTATTAAAATGGAAGCTATTAACTCCACTACCCCACTGCCAATTCTTCCCCAGGGTTCGGCACCCAGCTGTGTGAAAATATATATTGATTCCTCTGCTCCCGTAAATTTGAAAAATAAAGTCTGTATTAAGATGGCTGCAGCAATAATCCTTGCTGCCCAAATTAGAATGGTTTGTAGTTTCATTTTATTAGTTTAATGTGGCATGACCAAACAAAGAGGCGAATGGCCGGTCCCAAATTAATACATTTTTATAAGTTAACGGATCGAATCCTCCGGGTAATTCATACGAAAAATTTCCTGAAATAGCTTTTAAAGGGCCTACATCTTGTATCAAATCATTGGTAAGATTTGCAGAAAGATAGACCCGCAGGCCATTTGTATTGCCGGTACCAAAATTTTCAAATACAAGATATCGTTTTCCATTATTAATAACATATCTGGCAATTCCTCCGGTACTTCTTTGATCGCCAACAAATCCTCCTGTCCTGATTATCATACCACCGGTTACAGGGCTTGGTTCATTAAGTGATGGTGCAATGGGTTGTTTAGAGCAGGAGATAAAAAATACCGTTGCTATTAATAAGATACTTCCCTTCAAAAATTTTAAATCCATATTTCAAACATTTAAAAACAAAATTATTTTTAAGTGAGTGAACCGTTTGTAATCTGATTGACAGATAAAGAAAATTGCGTTATTTAACAAATACTAATCAATCAAATTTCTCGAGTAATTTAAAATGTTTTGCAGATTCCTGAAGAAAGCGATAACCTTTCATAAAAGACCAGTAAGGGGTGCCGTTTTTATTATTGTAATTACTTATTTCATACAATGCTTTCCAATGCTTTAAAATTTCTTTGTATGCAGCTCCCAGGCTCATGCCACAATCATAGATATGATTGGGTTCGGCGCCGCAACCATTGTATTCTAAAATTTGAAAATTTTTTCCTTGTTTTAAATCTTCAATGGAAGTTGTCTTAATATCGTATCGGCCATAGAAAAATTGATTGTTATATTCAAACAAATTATCAAATACCTGATGTAGTTGATCGTCTATTTCTTTGTGCAGGTTCGTAAAATGCGCCCCACGGTTATGATTACCGGCATAACTAAGATAAAAAATTTCATTCAGCGGAATTACCCGTTCAAATCGATGTCCATGCCGGTGTTTCATCTCATCGTAGCGATGTTTTGCCCTGGAATGATTTTTTATTAATTCTTCCAGGTTATTTTTTCCATCACCTACCACATGCAATAATTCTTTATGAATAAAACCACTTACGATTCCCTTTTTTTCAGCAGGATGGCGGTAATAAAAAACACTTACTTCAACAGGCAGCAGAATCAGGTCCTGAATAATATACTCAACTGGAATCCGCTCATGATATTTTTTCAGCTGGTCTTCATTATCAATTTTACGGAATAAAATTCCCTTCATACCTATATCCGGTTTTACAATAAACGGATATTGAAAACCAGCTTCAGCTATTCTATTCTTTACTTCTTCAAAATGTAAATCATGCAAAATAAAAATAGTACGGGGTACATGCTGCGGTGGTAACTGGTCATACATTTCCTTTTTCCCTTCGCCTTCCATACCCCCGAAAGTAATCGTGGGGTTGGAAGAACTGAAAAACCAGGCGGCACGGCTTTTAATACAATACCAAAGCCACACAAAACCCAATGGAAAATACAATACATAAAAATTCCAGAGTTCCCAGTTGGTGAAGCGTTCAAAATATTTTTTTATTCGCATGCGAAGAACAAAAGTAAGAGTGAAAGCAACATAACCCTTTATTTAATTGTCCTATTTTTATTAATTACTACCTAAACAACTGATATGAAAAAAATAGTATTGCTTGCTTTTCCCATGTTGCTATTATTTATTTCTGCTCTTGCAACAACAACCTCGTCTACATCAGTTACGCCAGATAAAAACCAGACAGCAATTACGCTGTCGGCAGAAATGGTTTCTTACATTACGAATCTGAAAATAAAAGAAATTGAAAAATCTTTAGGCAGAAAATTAAAATTGAAAGAAAAAATTGGTATAAAAATTTATCAATGGAAAATAAAAAAAGAGTTTATTAATAAAAAAGCAGACGGAGAAACAGACAAAGGAAAAACCGCTATGATGATGGGTTTTTTTGCTGCCGGTGCACTATTATTATCGCCGATATTGTATTTTACCTGGATGGCAGCTATTCCGCTTGCTATTATAGCAATTGTTATGGGCAATAAAGTTTTAAAAGATGACAAAAATGATAAGAATGCAAAGACTGCTGTAATTCTTGGTTGGGTAACGCTTGGCCTGATGGTAATAAGCACAATAATTATTATTGCAATATTAGCCGCAATCTTCTCAGGTGGGTGGTAATAAGCAATTTGTTTTCTGTAATATTGTTCTTATAAAAAAATAAAAGGATATGAATGTACCAAGCGTAGCAGAGTCAGTTGCTCAGGGCAAATCACCGGATATACTTTTTTGGGTAGGCTGCGCCGGTAGTTTTGATCAGCGGGCACAAAAAATAACAAAAGCATTTGCTACAATACTTGATAAAGTTGGATTGAACTATGCAATACTTGGAAAAGAAGAGATGTGTACTGGCGATCCGGTACGCCGTGCTGGTAATGAGTTCATGTTTCAAATGATGGCTTATCAGAATATTCAGATCTTAAATAATTATGGAATAAAAAAAATAGTAACCACCTGCCCGCATTGTTTCAATACATTGAAAAACGAATACAAAGAACTGGGTGGCGATTATGAAGTAATTCATCATACCATATTGCTTCAGCAATTAATTGATGAAGGAAAAATAAAAATGAAAGAAGGTGGTTCATTTAAAGGAAAAAAAATTACGTATCACGACAGTTGTTACCTTGGCAGAGCAAATAATATTTATGAAGCCCCCCGAAAAGTATTGGAAGCACTGGATGCGGATTTAGTAGAAATGAAACGATGCCGCAGCAATGGATTATGCTGCGGTGCGGGTGGTGCACAAATGTTTAAAGAAGAAGAAAAAGGA
The DNA here is from genome assembly GCA_031362085.1 of Bacteroidota bacterium. Taxonomy (GTDB): domain Bacteria; phylum Bacteroidota; class Bacteroidia; order Chitinophagales; family Chitinophagaceae; genus VBAR01. The sequence continues at coordinate 5,670 of JANLSA010000532.1, forward strand.
ACTACAAGAGTTAATTTTGAAAGAACAAATGAAGCAATTGGTACCGGAGCAAATATCATTGCCTCTGCCTGTCCTTTTTGTAATACGATGATGACTGATGGTGTAAAGCAGGCAGAGAAAGAGAATGATGTACAGGTGATGGATATTGCTGAGTTGATTGCAGCAAGTTTAGATTAATTTTACAGAATGAATTTTGAATATAAACATCTACTTCAGGAAAATTTTTCTCCTGATAGCCGTGTATGGATTTACCAAAGCAACCGCTTGTTTACTATGAGTGAGGCTTTTGAGGTGGAAGATCTGTTGAATAATTTTACAGCCAAATGGTTGAGTCATGGCACACCCGTAAAAGGGATCAGTCATTTATTTTTTGGTCAGTTTATTATTTTAATGGCAGATGAAAAAGCAACCGGTGTAAGCGGATGCAGCACCGACAGTTCCGTAAGATTGATAAAAGATATTGAACAGAAATTTGGTGTCACCCTTTTTGACAGAACTACACTTGCATTTGCAATAAAAGATAAAGTACAGTTACTTCCCCTCTCCCAATTGCAATACTCTTTTGACAATGGATTTATATCTGCTGATACCATCTACTTTAATAACCTGGTGCAAACAAAGGAAGAATTAGAAAATAAATGGATGATACCAGTAAAGGAAAGCTGGCTGGCGAAGAAAGTCAATACGATGAACCAGGTTTAGTCGTTATCAATTATATCGACAATTTGGTATGGCAATTGAACATTAATCAACTTATCTTTTTCATCTTCGTCCTTATAAGCAAATAACAATCCTACCCAATATTGTTTTGTTGAAATATTATCCATCATTTCTACACCGGCAATTTTCAAATAAAGACTTTCGTTTTCGAAGTTTAAAGTAACCCAAGCACCAATTTTTGCGATTCCCTCAATCAGATTACCTCTCGCTACCAAACCCCTGCCTGTTATTTGGAAAGAATCGAATATTTCGATTTTACCGATTAATTTCATTATTTAAAATTATTAAATTAGATCTGCAAATTAGCGGAAGTAGCTCACCTGGTAGAGCGACAGCTTCCCAAGCTGTAGGTAGCGGGTTCGAGTCCCGTCTTCCGCTCTGTTTATTTTTTTGTTTTAAGAACAGGTTTCTTCCCGTCATTCGAAAAATTATATGCCACCGTTACCCTATAATTTTTTGTTTGTGTACTGCTGAAACTTTCTAAGTTAAACCGAGAGCCATAAGTAAAGCTTCTGTTTTCCTGTTGCAAAAACGGATCAATGATATTGAGTGTAATAACTAATTTTTTATTGAGCAATTTCCGTTGCAGCCCGATATTCACACTTGTATTCCATCTTACATAACCTTGTGGATTGGCAAACCTATTAAGGGTGAAACTTCCGGTGAAATTCCAAATATCCTTTGGAATATAATTTCCGTTAAAGTTGGAGGTAAACGAACCGCCGTTGCGGTAGCGGTTTACAGTTTTATCAAATGCACTGTAAACATTATGGGTATAACTTGCACTCAGATTCAATTTTATTTTTTTACTAATTGTGTATCCGCTCCAGGTGCTCAATTCATATTCTTTTCTTCCGCTAATATTTTCCCAGGTTATTTGTGTCTTACCATCTGTTAATAAGGTACGTACCTGGCTGAAAATATTTTTTACATTATTAAAACCCATTCCAATGTTGATATAATACAATGGTTTTGTTTTGCCAAGTATCAAATCAAAATTGTCGGAAGTAGAAGCTTCAAGCTCAGAATTTCCAAAACGGACATTGTAAGGATCTCCAAAATCGATGGCAGGATTTAATTCATTAACTCCAGGGCGGCGGATTGTTCTTCGGTAAGCGAGTGTAAGATTGATTTTGTCTTTCCAGTTACGGTTCATATTTGCAAAGGGCAGCAAGGTGTAATAACTATTTTTTGCCTGGCTGTTATTTTTCAGCAATTCAAAATTAATATCAGTTGCCTCCATTGAAAGTCCGGCTGAAATGCTGAAATTTTCTTTCAATATTTGTTTGACGGATGCTCGTAAATTGGAAACGGTCTGATGAAATTTAAAATCATTACTCAGTAAAGGCATTTTTTCAAAATTACCGTCGGGCTTTTTTAAAAAAGAGGCATCGACGGTTACATGGCTGTTCGTTCTGTTTAAATAACCTCCCATCGACAGACTTGTTTTTTTATTGTCAAGTAATTTATTGTAATCAACCTTGATATTATAACCATTACTTCTGGTGTCATTCAATTGCTGTTGGGTAGAATCGGATCCATTGGGAGTATAATCCGGATTAAAAAATTGTTGATAAAAATCCCGATCTGATTTATTTACCGAATAATTTGCGCCAGTAATAATTTTAAGTGACTCACCGGCCGTTTTTCCTTTTAACGTGTAACTGAAATTTAAATTCGGGTTATAATTGTCGCCGTCACTTTGCACGGTTCTTTCGCTTAGTCTGTATAGTTCATCAAAGCGGTTACTGTTTTTATACTCAGTTTTGCTTTTGTTTGTAAAATCATTTTGATTATAATGTAAAACAAGGTTAATGGATTGACGGGAATTGATATCATAATCTAAATTGATCCGAAGGTTGGGTCGTATTGTTTTATTGGTATACGTATTTTTAGTTCTAAAAAAATTGGAAGAGTCTGTATAAAAATTTTGCCGGGTTGAATTACCATATCCTTCAAACCTGTTATAACCTCCACCCGTATTTATATTTATTGCAAATCCTTTTTTACGGTAATTATAATTTCCATTTATACTGGCTTCTCCTCTTGTACCCGCAGAAAAACTGATACGTCCGCTTTTTCCAACTTTCCCCTTGCGGGTAGTAATATTGATAACTCCACCTGCTTCATTTGCATACTGTGGTGGGGGGTTAGTCATTACTTCTATTTTTTCAATGGAACTGCCAGGCAATGATTCTAATAAATCCTGTAATTGCTGAAGATTCAATTCAACCGGCTTATCATCTATTAAAATTTTCGGTTCTTTACCCCGCACTAAAATTTTTCCAGATGGGTCTTTTGTAACTAGTGGAACGTTGGTGAGCAATTCACTTGCATTACTACCCGCAGCCAATGCCGATTCTCCAACATTGAAAGTGATATTGCCTTCTTTGGATTGTATCAAAGGTTTCTCGGCATAAATGATGATCTCTTCAAGATTCGCATCCGATTTTTTAAGTATGATATCCGACAGGTTAAAATCAAACCGTTCGTTTCTGAAATTGATACTGTCAATCATCAATTTTTTAAATCCGACTATAGTTATTTCTATTTTATAAAAACCAAAAGCAATTTGTTGAATAATAAAATTTCCTGATTTATCCGATTGAACAGCCTTTGATTTTTGTAAGGAGTCGAACGGACGCAAAATAACGGTCGCACCTGCAAGGGCCGTTTTGTTTTCATCCATTAGATCGCCGGTTATAATACCTGTATTATTTACCTGAGCAAAAGATGAAATCGTAAAACCAAAAAAAATTATAAAAAATAATACTTTTTTCAAATCAAACTTTTAGACTCCAAAGATACCAATGACTTGCTAAGAGGTTGGCCCAGAACTATGTGAATGGATAATTTAATTTTTCAAACCTAAGTGATGATTTGCTGCCATCCTGTCGCAGTTAGAGGCATTGTCTTATATTTGCACCTCAATTTTTAGTATAATGCTTGACTACGTGTCAGATAAAGTGGGCCAAAAAACTGGGGAAAGTCAGGACGAAACCAGGCAAGGCGAGGCTTTTGCTCCCTTTAACAGTGATCCGAACCGATATAAAAAACAATTTTATATCGAAAGTTATGGCTGTGCTATGAATTTTGCAGATAGTGAAATTGTTGCTTCCATATTAAATAAAGAAGGCTTTGGTGCCACGAAAAATATTTCTGATGCAGATTTGATTTTTATCAATACTTGCTCTATCCGGGAAAAGGCAGAGCAAACAGTTAGAAAACGTTTAACAGATTTTAAAAAGGCAAAAAAAGCAAAGCCGGGTTTGCTGATAGGCGTACTTGGCTGTATGGCCGAACGATTGAAGACGAAATTTTTAGAAGAAGAAAAATTAGTAGATATCGTAGTTGGTCCCGATGCTTATCGTTCATTGCCATCGTTGGTTGTGGAAGCTGAATCGGGACAGAAAGCTGTAAATGTTTTATTAAGCCGTGAAGAAACATATTCAGATATTTCCCCGGTAAGAATAGATAGCAATGGAGTATGTGCCTATGTAAGTATTATGCGGGGCTGTAATAATATGTGTAGTTTTTGTGTAGTTCCATTTACCCGGGGAAGAGAAAGAAGTCGGGATGCTGAAAGTATAGTAAAGGAATGTAAAGATTTATTTGAAGAAGGGTATAGAGAAGTTACCTTATTGGGGCAAAATGTTGATAGTTACTACTACACAGCCCCCCCACTCTCCAAAGAAGAGATTTTAGATAACTTTGCTAATTCAGAAAACATTTCAAATTTAATGAATGGTAAAGCCCCTCCTTCGGAGGGGTTTGGGGAGGCTGTAACTTTTGCAAAACTCCTTGAACGTGTCGCATTGATTTCTCCTTTTCTCAGGGTTCGTTTTTCCACTTCACATCCAAAAGATATAACCGATGAAGTGCTACATGCAATTGTGAAATATGAAAATATCTGCAACTATATTCATTTGCCTGTACAAAGCGGCAGCAGCAGAATTCTGCAACTGATGAACCGCACATATACCCGTGAATGGTATAAGGCAAAGATTGACCGGATAAGAGAACTGATTCCTGAATGTGGTATTACATCAGATGTGATAACTGGTTTTTGTACAGAAACGGATGATGACCATAATGAAACGATGAGTATTATGGAATACAGCCAATACGATTTTAGCTATATGTATTACTACAGCGAACGCCCCGGAACACTCGCAGAAAAAAGATATGAAGATGATATACCAACCGATGTAAAGAAAAAAAGATTGTATGATGTAGTGGCATTGCAGGGAAAACTTTCTCAGGCAAGTAATAAAAAAGATTTGGGAAAAACGTTTAACGTATTAATTGATGGTGATAGTAAAAAAGATGAATCAGAATGGAAAGGACGAACAAGTCAGAATAAAGTAATTGTATTTGCAAAAGAAAATTATGGTTTAAAAAAAGGGGATTATGTAAATGTGGTAGTCACTGATTACACACAGGCTACTTTGCTGGGAAAAATTATAAAAACGTAAAACAAAAAATGGACATTCAATCAATAAAAAACAGATTCGCCATTATTGGCAATTCGCCGGCACTCAATTATGCATTGCAGGTAGCAGTACAGGTTGCTAATACAGATTTAACTGTTTTAATAAATGGTGAAAGTGGTGTTGGTAAAGAAGTGTTTTCAAATATCATTCATACACTTTCATCAAGAAAACACAATCCTTTTATTGCTGTTAACTGCGGGGCAATACCCGAAGGAACAATAGACTCTGAATTATTCGGACATGAAAAAGGTTCTTTCACCGGAGCGGTAGATGCAAGGAAAGGTTATTTTGAAACCGTAAATGGTGGTACTATTTTCCTGGATGAAATAGGTGAACTTCCGTTGGGAACACAAGCAAGATTGCTTCGTGTATTAGAGGCAGGAGAATATATTCGTGTTGGCAGCAGCAAAGTTCAAAAGACTGATGTAAGAGTAATAGCAGCCACCAATAAAGATTTAATGCAATTGGTTCAGCAAGGAAAATTTCGTGAAGATTTATATTACCGGTTAAGCACAGTTCCGATCCGGGTGCCTGCATTACACGACAGAAAGGAAGATATTTATATTCTCTTCAGAAAATTTGCAACTGATTTTGCTGATAAATATAAAACCACTTCTGTACAACTGAATGATGAAGCAAAAAACCTGTTAATTAACTATCCCTGGCCCGGTAATGTGCGGGAATTGAAGAATATTGCAGACCAGATTTCAGTTCTTTCTCTAGACAAACAGATTTCGGAAAAAGAGTTGAATAAATTTTTGCAGCCGTATTCAACAAATAAGTTGCCGATGGTTGTACCTCATACCAATGGTGCAGCAACGCATGATTTTAGTAATGAACGGGAGATGCTCTACAAACTTTTTTTTGATATGAAACGGGATGTGACTGAGCTGAAAAAAATGTTTTTAGAAATTCTTCAAAATCCAACTATCGCAACACAAAATTCTGCATTGCTCAATGAACTGAAAGAATGGAGATCGAATGAAACCCAGCAACCTGTTTTGGTACAGCAAAACGTTCAACCCGTACAATCGGTTCAAACATTACCAACTGGCAGACAGGTAACCATTGGAATGCCAAACGATATACATGACCATGTAGAAGTGGAAGAAAGTTTAAATATTATGGATAAAGAAAAAGAACTAATTATTAAAGCTTTGAAAAAACATCGGGGCAAAAGAAAAGACGCATCATCCGATTTGGGAATTAGTGAAAGAACTTTATACCGAAAATTGAAAGAGTACGATGTGGAAGGGTGATATTTGATGAATTAGGAATTTGGAATTTGGTTATTGGGAATTCGGCATTTAATTCGAAACTTATAAAATTCACTTATCAGATTATTTTTTAAGGATGAACAAAAATCAAAAAATATTTTCAGTATTAATCATTGCACCCTGCATATTGTTCCTGATTTCTTTTTCGCAAACAGGATGTTTTACATATAAACTAAATGATGCTTCTGTCCCCGATTCAATTAAAACGGTTAAAATAAATATTTTTGAAAACAGAGCCCGTTATGTTAATCCGCAATTGAGCCCAAAACTTACCGATAAGGTTCGTCAGAAAATAACCGGGCAAACAAAACTTACACAAACCAACAATGACAATGCAGACTGGGAAATCAGTGGTGAGATAACCGATTATTCAGTAAGTACATCCGGTATTTCAAATCAACAGGAATCAACCAACCGTTTAACCGTCTCTGTTCATATCACTCTTAATAAAAGAAAAGGTGATAAAATTGAAGAATTTGACATTAGCCGAAATTATGATTTTAGTGCCAATCAATCTTTGCAACAGGCTGAAGCAAAGCTAACCGAAGAAATGATTCGCACTTTAACCGATGAAATTTTCAACCGCATCTTCTCGAACTGGTAGTCAGTTAACTTCTGAAGGGAGTTCAAAAGCTTTTTTGTTTGGAATTTCTTACTGTATCAAAGACGAAAAATTAATTCATTCTGTTATCTTGCATCTATGAACAGCCTTGCAGAAATAATTTTCAATAAAAAAATGGATGAATGTACTGTGGAGGATTTACAACAACTCACAAAAAAATATCCATATTTCAATGCGGGGCATTTATTGGCTGTAAAAAAAACACAGCTTGAAAATGAATCGCTACTTCCTGAATTTTTACAAAAAGCCAGCTTGCATTTTCATCCGTTATTACTCAACACTGTTTTAGTTGAAACAGGTAATGCAAAAATAATTTTAGCTAAAGGAGCAGAAACAATCACCCAACCAATTATACAGTCCGAACCCGAAACGATAAGCAAGATTGAACAAACAACAGACGAAAAACAACTGGTAACAAACAACCCACAAATTGAAATAAACAAAGTAGAACCAACAACAAATTTCGAACCTTCAATTCCAATATTTGAACAACCCTTATCAACTATTGAGGAACCCGTAACCAGCAACCAACTACCCGCAACAAGTAATGAGGAACTTACTTTCGAACCCTTTCATACTGTTGATTATTTCGCATCGCAGGGAATAAAAATAAAATTGGATGAAAATGCAACTGATAAATTTTCGAAACAGCTGAAAAGCTTTACTGAGTGGCTCAAAACCATGAAAAAATTGCCAACCGGAGAACCGGTTATTGAGCCTGCAACAAATAATTTTAATGCTACTCCTTCAACAGTTGAAACGAAAATAGATCAGCTTGCTGAAATATCTTTAACCAAAGCAGATGTAATTACGGAGGCAATGGCCGAGGTCTGGGAAAAGCAGGGCAACCCCGAAAAAGCAATTGAAATCTATCAGAAATTAAGTTTGCTTGAACCCTCTAAAAGCCCTTACTTTGCCACCCGTATTTCAGACTTAAAGAAAACAAACTGATATGACACTTATTTTCATAATTCTTATTGTAATTGCCAGTATAGTTCTTGGATTTCTCGTTTTAATTCAAAACCCAAAAGGCGGCGGATTGGCAGGAAATGTAGCAGGACTCAGCAATCAATTTATGGGTGTAAAGCAAACAACTGATGTACTCGAAAAAGGTACCTGGCTTTTTGCTGGTATTATTGGTTTGCTATGTTTATTCTCAGCTATTTTTATTTCTGCAAAAACCTCTTCAGCCGTAGATGTACAGGAGATTGGTAAACCTGCAAATAATCCGGCAACAAATCAAACACCGGCAAATTCAATTCAATTGCCTTCAGGAATACCGGGTGATACCACAAAAAAGTAATTCAAACCAAAACTTAATTATACAAACCCTGCTGAATGGCAGGGTTTTTTATTTATTTTGCTTAAACATTTAAAAAGTGTTTCATCAGTATGCTTCAAGATTTTTTTAGTCATAAACTTCAGAATTACAACGTAGCATTTGCAATCATTCATTACTAATTTCAAACATTCATGATTAAGAAAATATTTCTTTACGCAATTATCAGTATTCTTTTTATTACATCATTCCTTGCTTATAAAGTATTCGGACCTTCTGTAAAGGCAACCGGAACACAGTATCTATTTATAAAAACAGGATCGGGTATGAATGATATAAAAAAAGAATTGATTGATAAAAATTTTATATCATCCACTATATGGTTCAATCAGGTTTCAAAACTGCTGAAATATAAAAACATAAAACCCGGTCGCTACAAAATACCAGATGGGATGAGTGTATTTAAATTAGTACGGATGCTTCGTGGCGGATTTCAAGCACCTGTCAATCTTGTTATCACAAAACTCAGAACAAAAGAAGATTTTGCAAAACGGGCCGGAAATATTTTTGAAAGTGATTCGCTCCAACTTATCCAGTTTTTAAACAGTAATGATTCGTTAAAGCAATTTGATGTGGACACAACAACGGTTATGTCATTAGCATTACCGCTTACTTACTCTGCCAACTGGAACAGTTCACCCAAAAAAATTTTACAAGCCCTGCATATTGCCTGGAAAGAATTCTGGACGGCCGAAAGAAAACAAAAAGCAAAGGATAAAGGATTAACACCAATTCAAATTTCCATCTTAGCATCGATTGTAGATGAAGAAACCAATAAAGCAATCGACCGACCCAATGTAGCAAGTGTATATCTCAACCGGATAAAAAAAGGAATGCCGTTGCAAGCCGACCCAACCATAAAATTTGCAATGCGGAATTTTGGTTTAAAAAGAATTTTGAATGTTCATTTACAAACGCCATCACCTTACAATACGTATATTAATACAGGCTTACCACCCGGCCCCATCTGCACACCTCAAACAGAAACATTAGATGCAGTACTTAATGCGCCTGAAACAGAATATTTGTATTTTGTAGCCAGTCATAAATTTGATGGCACACATATTTTTACAACGAACTATACAGACCATTTAAAATATGCAAAAGAATATCAAACTGCTTTAACCATCTATCTCGATTCGCTTAAAAAGAATTAATGAGTTTTTTTAACAACATAGAACAAAAAATATTTAACTCAGCCCTTGTAAATTTTCTTGCTGCAAAAAGCAAGCAGTTTTCACTTCCTGGTTTTCGTGGCGTATCATTTTATGAAGTTTGGATGTTTTTCTGGAAACAGGTTCATAAAATCGGAATGACAGAACGTGCATCAGCCATTGCTTTTAATTTCACGATGGCGATCCCGCCTGCTATCATTTTTGTTTTCACTTTAGTTCCTTTTATGCCCATTTCAAAGGAATTTATTGAACAACTCTTTACACTCATTCGAGACGTCATTCCCGGTCAAAAAGACAATTCACCATTAATTTCATTTTTAAATGATTTTATCAGCCGCCCCCGAAATGGCTTACTTTCTCTTGGTTTTATTTTAGCACTCTTCTTTTCTTCCAATGCCATGATGGGTATTATGCGCAGTTTCGATAAAAACTATATAGGTTTTAATAAACGTACTGATTTTCAAAACCGGGTTATTGCAATTCGTCTTACCTTAATTTTTTATGTCCTCATCTTAGTTGCCATTTTTATTATTGCAATGCAGGGCCAGGTTCTACATTGGCTTGAAATAAAAAACAAAAACCTAGTAATGATCATTCTTAATCTTCGTTGGTTTGTTATCATCCTACTTTTCTTTTATATCATTTCCTTTATTTATAAATATGCACCGGCGGTTCATAAAAGATGGAAGCTCATTAACCCCGGTTCTATTTTAGCTACATTTCTTATGTTGCTGTTCACTATGTTTTTTTCCTGGTGGATCAATAATTATGCAAACTATAATCAGCTTTACGGTCCGATTAGTACCGTTTTGATTTTAATGTTGCTTATTTATTTTAATTCGTTAGTGCTGCTTATTGGATTTGAATTAAATGTAAGTATCTCCTCTTTGAAAAAAATTGCTGAGGAACGGGATAAAAACACGACAGACGGCAACGGAACTTCAACTTAATTTTCGAACTTTATATTCCCTAATAATTTTAATATGAAAAAAATATTTTTAACCGCAATGCCGTATGCTGCAATTGCATTTCTTTCATTGAAACCCATTTCTGATCCGCTTCCGATTGGTGCTGTTATACCTAAAGCCGATGTAAAAATGAAAAACATAGATGGTAATGAAGTTTCGCTAAGCGATGTTAAAGGAAAAAATGGCTTGCTTGTAATGTTTAGTTGTAATACCTGTCCTTATGTTATAAAAAATCAAGGCCGGACAAGTGAAGCCTGTAATTATGCATCCGGCAAGGACATCGGTGTTATTTTACTTAACTCGAATGAAAGTGCCCGGAATGACGGTGATTCATTTGACGAAATGAAAGAGTATGCAAAAAAGCAAAACTATTCATGGAAATATGCAGTTGATAAAAACTCTGAACTGGCAAATGCATTTGGTGCTAATCGTACACCCGAATGTTACCTGTTTGATAAAAACGGGAAATTGGTTTATCATGGAGCAATAGATGATAACGCAGGCAATGCAGCAGATGTAAGCCGGAAACATTTAGTAATTGCAATAGATGAAATGCTGGCGGGCAAAGAAGTTTCACAAAAACTATCACGTTCAGTGGGTTGTGCCATTAAAAGATTTGGCGATTAACAGTCTGCATATTTTATTAGAAAAATATTTCGAATATTTAGAATGTCCCACCATAGGTGGGACATTTTTTTTGAAAGCTGTATGGAAATTATTCCAGACTGCATCCCTGTTTCAGAAACTGTATCACACATCCTTTAATTTAAAAACCACAGCTTATGATTTCCCGAACAGTTTTAAACCGGTTTATTATTCTTGTATTTATAGCTCTGATTGGTTTAAGTATTGCCAAAAGTATTCAACATGGAAGTGTTTTAGGTTTTATCCTGGCACTTATAAGTTTAGTCGCAGCTATTTATTTTTTGTTTTTGCTGGCAAAGTCAAAAGAAGAAAATGAAAAAGAAGAAACAGTTTAGGTTATTTATTTAATTCGCCTGAAATGTAATTGAATTAAGCATCAACCTGTAACACAAGGCGCAGTGTAAAAATTACTTCAGTAATGCTTTGATTTTTTCTTTAAGTTGCTCGTGATTTATTTGCCCCTCATAAAAACTTTTGTACCCTGTTGCTGAATTTATAAATAATGAAGCTGGAATCCCCCCGCTCCAGGCACTGTCGATTTTGGGGCAAAAGACATCTGCATTTGTTTCATCAAGCCAAACAATGGGTGCTGTGACTTTTCGCTTTTTTGCAAATGAAAATATTTTCTGAGGATAAAAATCTTTAAAGTCAAGGCTAACCATCAACAACTGAAGGCTGTCATTCTTATGACTATTAAATTCTTGAAGAAAATAAGGCAACTCTTCAATACAAGGTTTGCACCAGGTAGCAAAGAAATTTACAATCAAAGGTGATTTTGTTTCAGCAATAATTCTTTCAAGCTCATGAATCTTTACTTTTTTTATTTCCTGTGAAAAAGCAGAAGAAAAATAAAAAAAAACTGTTAAGATTATGCTGATTTTCTTAATTGAAAATTGTCCGAAAGGACTCCTTTGGAGAATATTGAACATTGATTATTGATTATTTTTTTCTTCTTCCATAAAACCCCACTCTTTTAATAATTCATCATACCTGACGTTATCAAGCTTCGGTTGGTTGTAGTGCCCTGCATTATTCTTTTGCCGGTAAGCTTCATACAAAGTTATAGCACAGGCCACGCTGATATTCAACGATTGAATAATGCCTGATTGTGGAATTAAAAAATTTCCATCGGCTAAATCTCTTATCTCTTCACTCACGCCACTATGCTCATTCCCGAAAACCAACGCAACGCTTTTTGTAAAATCTATTTCATACAAACCGATTGCATCACTGCTGAGATGTGTTGTTAAAATTTTTGAATACTGCTTTCTTAATGAAGCAAAACAATCCGCTGCATTTTCATATTGATGCACCGTCAACCATTTTGCAGCACTGGATGAACTTCTGGCTCCCCATTTTTTATGCCGGGGGATTTTGGTATTCAAAATATAAATATCCTGAACCCCCACAGCATCGCAGGTACGCATAACGGCAGAAATATTATGCGGATCAAAAACATTTTCCATAACGATTGCAATGTCGCTTTGCCTTTTATTTAAAACTGAAGTGAGTTTATGTTTTCTTTCCGGGGTCATTAATTATAAGATTGTATTCTTTTTTACCCGGCAATTTAAGTATATTTATAATTGACAAATTTGAATTTGTTATAATTATAGAATTAAACCGAAACTTACTAATGAAATATACTCCTGTTCAAAATTATATAGATGGAAAATTTGTAGATGCAAGCTCTACCCGTACATTGGATGTCATCTCTCCACTTGATGGCAACTTGCTTTCCAAAGTGCCGATGTCAACTGCCAAAGATTTGGACAATGCTGTAAAGGCTGCCAAAGCCGCTTTTCCTGCCTGGAGCAAAACTCCAATTAAAGAAAGAGTACAGGTGTTTTTTAAGTATAAATATTTATTAGAAAAAAATTTGAAAGAACTGGCGGAGTTATGCAATGAAGAAAATGGAAAAACATATAGCGAGTCAGTTGCTGAAATAGAGAAGTGTATTGAGCTTACTGAATTTGCCTGTTCTCTTCCACAATTAATAACGGGAGAAATATTAGAGGTAAGCAAAGGGGTAGAATGCAGAACCGAACATGTACCACTTGGCGTTGTCGCTTCTATTGTTCCATTCAATTTTCCATCAATGGTTCCAAACTGGACATTACCCAATGCAATTGCATTAGGAAATTGTATGGTAATGAAACCATCTGAAAAAGTTCCGCTGAGTATAGGAAAGTTGGCACTGCTTTTAAAAGAAGCTGGCTTACCGGATGGTGTATTCAATATAGTACATGGTGATAGTGAAATTGTAAATGCCATTTGCGATCACCCCGGAATCGAGGCGGTTTCATTTGTAGGCTCTACCAAAGTTGCTAAAATTGTTTATCAACGGGCAACACAAAATTTTAAAAGAGTATTGGCATTGGGTGGCGCAAAAAATCATTTAATGGTTTTACCAGATGCAAAAGTTGATATGACGGCACAAAATGTAGCAGCTAGCATGAGTGGGTGTGCCGGCCAGCGTTGTATGGCAGCAAGTGCAATGATTGGTGTTGGCAATGTGGATGCTATCATCGCCAAAATATGTGAAGAAACCAGGAAAATTATTCCTGGAAAAAATTTAGGTGCTGTTATAAGCAAGGAATCAAAAGAACGAATTGAAAAATATATAGGTGAAGCAGAAAGAGATGGTGCAAAAATTTTGGTTGACGGAAGGAATACAGTTGTTGAAGGAAAAGAAAATGGAAACTATGTCGGCCCTACTGTGATAGATTTTGTAAAACCGGAAATGAGTGTTGCAAGAGAAGAAATTTTCGGGCCTGTCATTTCTATAATGCGAACTAATACCGTAGATGAAGCCTTAGCAATTGAGAATGCAAATCCTTATGGCAACGCTGCAAGCGTTTTTACACAAAATGGAAGTATGGCAAGATATATTATTGACCATGCCAGTGCCGGAATGATTGGTGTTAATGTAGGGGTACCGGTACCAAGAGAACCTTTTTCATTTGGCGGATGGAACGAAAGTAAATTTGGTGTGGGAGATATAACCGGGAAAAGTTCGATTGAATTCTGGACGAAGTTGAAAAAAAGTACAACCAAATGGAATCCCGAAGCGGGTGTGAATTGGATGAGTTAAGCACTGTTCCGCCCTAGTAACACTATAAAGAAATAAATCGATTGATAAATAACAAAACAGCCAGATTAATATCTTATGAATTGGAGGTTGAGAAATTAAAAAAAACTTAAAACCTTTAATCATGAAAAGAAAAATAATTTTAACTCTTCAATTGCTGTTCTGCATGTATAGCAATCAACTTAATGCACAAACACCTGTGGATGTAGTTGAAACCACTTTAAAAGTCGGTCTGATGGGCGAAGAGTTTTTTTTTCTCGGCTTTGCCGAAGGAGATAAAATGATTTTCAATTTTGAAGAAGCAAACGGAAAAGACCTGAAAGAAGTAGAAATAACTTCTCTCGAATCTTCATTTCGGTTTATCGATTATAAAATAAACAAGATAACCAACAAAATATTTACAGTAACGAAAACAGAAATTTATAAATTCAGATTTACAAACGGAGGTATCGGCGTAAAAATGTGTAAATATAAAATTCAACGGATACCTGCCAGTGCTGCAACTCAAAATTTTAATTGCACTGTTTTTACGCATACTGTAAATGACACAACATATATTACCGAGGACGAAGAAGTTCTTTCAAAAACAGATACCGTAATTAATAATTTTATGGACAGAACACTCCGGGTAAATGCGATTATCGCACCCGCAGGTAATAAAGCGAATTTCAGTTTTGTACTTCCCGAAAATACGATAGCCTGGAGCTTTTATATCAGTACAGATAAAGCCGGACAGCAGGTGTATGACGATGCAAATAAAGACGTCCTTTCTGCTTCAGGTCAGTTTATTAAAAAATTTCCTTTATATAATATCATGTCGGCAATTGCCTTAAACAGAGAAGCTGTTATTAAAAAACTCGATACCGGAGAAGACATCAGTTATTGGATTATGGATGGTGATAACAACAATTTATTTTCTGCGGGGTTACAATTTCGGTTTATTAAAAAAGGAAAAGCAATAAATGATTATTTAAAGATGGAGCCAAGGAAAGGAAATTTGTTTTTCTGTTTTTCAAACGATAATGCAACCGAACCCGTAAATGTAACAGTTAAGATAACGGCAATTCAGGCAAATGAAAAAATAGAAACGAGTCAGGGAAAAAGAATGGTCATTACGCCGAAAACCAAGATGTATTTAAAGAATTAGCCTCAACAGATAAATTAGTAATAAATAATTTATGAGTACAAAAACTATCTCAGAAACAAAAGAAATTATTCAGGACAATCTTGACTACACTTTATTTTCCTGGAGCAAACAAAAAGGAATTTCACCGATTGCCATTAAATATGGTGAGGGAGTTTATTTGTATGACTACGATGGTAAACGCTATCTTGATTTTTCTTCGGGACTGATGAACGTAAATATTGGTCATGGTAATCAAAGAGTAACTGAAGCTGTTGCAAAACAAATGCAGGAAGTAAGTTATGTAACGCCAAGCTGTGTTACCAAAATTCGTGGTGAAGTGGGAAAGAAACTGGCAAGTATTACTCCGAAGGGGTTAACAAAAACTTTATTCACGGTTTGTGGCGCTACTTCCATTGACAATGCAATCAAATTGGCAAGACTTTATACAGGCCGTCATAAAATAATTGCGAAGTATCGTGCATTTCATGGAGCATCTTATGGTGCTATGACTGCCGGTGGCGACCCGAGAAAATTAGCAGCCGACTCACAACAGATGCCCAGCGTAGTGCATGTGGAAGATCCATACTGTTATCGTTGTCCGTTTGGTCAAACATTTGGAAGTTGTAAATATGAATGTGCCGAACATGTAGAAAGAGTGATCCAGTTTGAAGGTCCTGAAAATGTTGCAGCCATTTTAATGGAAGGTGAAAGCGGAAGCAGTGGTTGTATAAAATATCCACCGGATTATTTAAAAAAGATAAGAGCCATTTGCGATAAATATGGAATTCTTTTGATTGCCGATGAAGTAATGAGTGGATTTGGAAGAACAGGCAAATGGTTTGGGGTAGATAATCACGGAGTAGTTCCGGATATGATTGCAACTGCAAAAGGAATTACTTCAGGATATCTTCCGCTTGGTGCATTGATTGTATCAGATAAAATTGCGGCTCATTACGATGATAAAGTTTTATGGCTGGGCCTTACTTATTCGGCACACCCGGTTAGTCTCGCTGCAAGCCTGGAGGTATTGAAAATTTATGAAGATGATAATTTGATTGAAAATGCAGAGGCCATGGGAAAATATATTGATCAAAGAATGGAAGAGTTGAAAATAAAACATCCATAAATTGGTGACTGGAGAAATACCGGGTTGTTGGGTTGTATAGAATTAGTAAAAAATAAAACTACCAAAGAACCCATGGCGCCATTCAATGCAAAACCGGATGAGATGGTAGTGATGAACAAAATAGCAGCCAGGTTAAAAGAACTCGGCATGTACACTTTTGTAAGATGGAATTACGTATTTATTGCACCACCGTTGTGTATCACGAAAGAACAAATTGATGAAGGGCTGGCGATGATTAGTGATGCGGTTTCAATAGCTGATGGATATGTTCAATAATATTTCACGCAAAGGCGCAAAGAATCGCTGAGCCGCAAAGTCTTTGTGCCTTTTGTATTTAATCTTAGCGGTCGACGACGACGGCTTCAAGAAGCGCTTCGCGGGCACGCCTGTGCAACGCACGAAGCGCCGCGGCCTGCTGCGCAACGTATGCGTCGCCCTGGGCAACTCCGCCGACGCC
>JANLSA010000579.1:0-7767 GCA_031362085.1 Bacteroidota bacterium
GTAAAAACACCCAATTAACCTATTTACTTAAATGACATAATTTTCTAACATGGCAGCAATTACAAGAGAGAACATTGGCTTACTCAACGACAAGCTTACATTAAAAATTGAAAAATCTGACTATCTACCTGCTTTCGAAAAAGCATTGAAGGAATACAGCAAGAAAGCAAATATTCCGGGTTTTAGAAAAGGAATGGTACCAGCTGGATTAATTAAAAAAATGTATGGAGCTTCTGTATATACAGATGAGGTGATGCGTACTATAGACCGTGAGATGATGAAATTCATGGAATCTGAAAAATTAGAAATTTTTGCGCAGCCACTTCCAATGGATATAAATCTGAAGCAAATTGATATGAATAGCCCGGCTGATTACAGTTTCAATTTTGAAATAGGACTGAAACCAGAATTCAGTTTATCTTCTTTATCAACCGGAAAATTTATACGATACAAAGTAGAAATTACCGAAGAAATGATAGATAGTGAAGTGGCAAGATTGCAAAACCGCTATGGCAATATGAAAGATTGCGAAATGGTAACGGAAGATGAAAATGTACTGAATGTAAATTTTGCAGAGTGTGATGCTGATGGAAATGAAACTGAAGGTGGGGCAAAAAAAGATAATTCTTTACTGTTGAAATATTTTACAGAAGAAGTTAGAAAAAATTTGATGGGGAAACAGGCAGAAGACATATCCGTTATTCAATTGAAAACAGCTTTTGAAACAAAAGAAAGAGAATGGGTGATGGATGATTTAGGTTTGGATAAAACAATTGCCGAACATGCTGATAAGTTTTTTAAACTTACTATTACAAAAGTTGGTTTGCTGGAAAAAAGAGAATTGAATGAAGAATTTTTTAAGCAACTGCATCCCGGTGGTGAAATAGTAACTGAAGCTGATTTCAGAAATAAAATAAAAGAAGAAATTCAAGCGTATTGGGATGGGCAAGCAAGAAATCAAATTCAGGATCAGATATACCATAACCTGATAGACCATACCGAAATTCAATTTCCAGAAGCCTTTTTAAGGAAATGGATTAAAACACAAGGTGATCCTTCCAAAAGTGCTCAAGGCAATAAAACAGATGATGAGGTTGAAAAAGAATTTCCAACTTTTTTAAACCAACTGAAATGGACTTTGATAACAGATAAGGTAACAACTGAAAATGCGATACAGGTAAATCCGGATGAAATAAGAGCATTTGCAAAACAACAATTGATGGGCTATATGGCTGGTGCTGCAATGGATGAAGAGCAACCCTGGATAAAAGACTATGTAGAGAAAATGATGAAAGATAAAAAATACGTGGAAGAATCATATAACAGGCTGCAAACACAAAAAATATTTGAATGGGCAGAAGGTCAGGTAAAGCCTACTGAGAAAAAAATGAAAATGGAAGATTTTACAAAGATGGTGGAAGAGCATCAGCACCACCATCATTAGTCTTTACTGATTAATGCGTTTTAATCAACAATTTTTTCAATACTCAAGAATCGTTTTGCAAGTAAAACACACAACCTAATGATGAATTGCCTTTAAAGGGATTTAAAATACCTAGCCTCGCTACCTGCGGGGCTTTATTATGTCAAATAGTCAAGAAAACAAATCTTAATAAAAAGTTTAGTTCTTTCCTGTCAGCAATTTTGTGGTTTTGGCATTTGGAGGGATATTTGTTGAGTTACAAAGTTTAAAAGTTAAATAGTTTGCGGTTCATCTAAAAATAAAATGCACCTTCAACTTTTAAGCGACCTTAAACTTTTAAACAATTAAACTTTTAAACTCACTTTTAATATGTACAATTCAGAATTTGAAAAGTTTGCAGTCAAGCATCGTGGCATTTCAAGCAATACATTAGACAGTTATACAAAGCATATGGTAACTGCAATGACTCCCAATATTATTGAAGAACGTTCCTTGAATGTAGCCGTGATGGATGTTTACAGCCGGCTCATGATGGATCGGATTATTTTTCTCGGCTATCCTATCAATGATGAAGTGGCGAATATTGTAACTGCACAATTATTGTTTCTCGATTCCAGCGACAGAACCCGTGATATTAATATGTACATCAACAGTCCGGGTGGCAGTGTGTATAGCGGATTAGGCGTGTATGATACCATTCAATATGTAACACCTGATGTGGCTACTATTTGTATTGGTGTTGCCGCATCTATGGCTTGTGTATTATTAGGTGCTGGCACAAAAGGTAAAAGAGCTGCATTGAAACATTCAAGAATAATGATGCATCAGCCAAGTGGAGCAATTGGCGGGCAGGCAAGTGATATAGAAATAACGGTAGCCGAAATAAAGAAATTGAAAGGTGAATTGTATGAAGTAATCAGTAATCACAGCGGTCAACCTGTAGAAAGAATAGAAAAAGACTTTGACCGGGATCACTGGATGACTGCTGCCGAAGCAAAAGAATATGGATTAGTGGATGAAGTGCTGGGAACAAATGCGAGGAAGGAGAAGAAATAAAGCCCCCTAAATCCCCCGGAGGGGGACTTATGAAGACTTTGATGAAAGCTTAAGATTGATTTTTCTATTGAAAAAAGAGTTTGATGTTATGAATTAAATTTAGTGCAGATTGACATCGGAGTTAGGATTGCAGAATAGAATTACTACAGTACAAGAGTGCGACCTGCCTATGCCGAAACGGCTTCGTGCAGGCAGGCGCAACGGAAGCTAAATAGAATTACAAAAGCTTAGTATTTAAAAAATAAAATTATGAACAGAAAAAATTATTTATTTCAGGATTGGAGAAATGATGATGCAGATGATGAAAAAGAAACGGCTGATAAAAGAGATGAACTGGGCATGTTTAACAAACGCCTTGAAAAATATTTTTTTGAGAAACGTGCTGTTTATCTCTGGGGTGTGGTAGAAGATAAAAGTGCAAGAGAAGTAGTTTCAAAATTGTTGTTACTGGATGCTGATAAGCCGGGTACTGAAATAAAATTTTATATTAACAGCCCCGGTGGTGTGGTAACAAGCGGTATGGTGATATATGATACTATGAAAATGCTGAGTAGTCCCGTGAGTACAATTTGTATGGGGCTAGCCGCAAGTATGGGCAGTATATTATTAAGTGGTGGTGTAAAAGGAAAACGTTTTATTTATCCGCACGGCGAAGTAATGATTCATCAACCATCACTTGGTGGACATATTCAGGGTGTAAGCCGCGATTTGGAGATACAAGCCGAACAAACCCGAAAAGTAAAAGAGATTGGAGCAACCATACTGGCTGAAAATTGTGGTAAAACAATTGACCAAATCATGAAAGATTTTGACCGCGACTATTGGATGGATGCCAAAGGAGCCATTGCATATGGCATTGTTGACCATGTGATTGACAAACTCTAATGCTTTCTTTTTTAGTCGTTTAGATTGTCTGATAAATTTCAGCTCTCTTTCCCATTCTATTTTATACTTTTACCATCACCAGTATCGTTTTTAAAACGTTATATAAGTTATTCAAGCTATTATGTCGAAACAACAATTACATTGCTCATTTTGTGGCCGCAACCGCGATGAAGTAAAAATTCTTATTGCAGGTCAGGAAGGTCATATCTGCGAAAACTGCGTTGAACATGCCCGTGAAATTATTGAACAGGAACTTGTTCTATCAAATGATAAACCTGCTTCTGCATTTAAACTTACAGTTAAGAAACCCATGGAGGTTAAAAAATTTCTGGATGAATATGTGATTGGCCAGGATGAAGCGAAAAAAGTTTTAGCTGTGGCTGTTTACAATCACTTTAAAAGATTGCAGCAAAAAACAAATGAAAATGATGTTGAAATAGAAAAAAGCAATATCATCATGGTGGGTGAAACCGGAACCGGAAAAACATTATTGGCTAAAACGATTGCAAGATTGTTGAATGTTCCGTTTGCAATTGTTGATGCTACTGTTTTTACAGAAGCGGGGTATGTAGGTGAAGATGTGGAAAGTATTCTTACAAGATTGCTCCAGGTATGCAACTATGATGTGGCTGCTGCTGAACGTGGCATTGTGTATATAGATGAGATCGATAAAATTGCACGTAAAGGAGATAACCCATCCATTACCCGTGATGTAAGTGGTGAAGGTGTGCAACAGGGTATGTTGAAATTACTGGAAGGAACGGATGTATTGGTACCACCACAGGGTGGAAGAAAACATCCGGAACAAAAATTAATAAAATTAAATACACAGAACATTTTATTTATTTGCGGTGGTGCATTTGATGGTGTTGATAAAATTATTGCACGCCGGATAAAAACAAATACAATTGGATTTAATGTAGATAAAGAACAGCAGGAAAATATGAAAAAAAACCTGCTGAGTTATGTAAATGCAACCGATTTAAAATCGTTTGGATTAATTCCGGAACTGCTGGGCCGTTTACCGGTAGTTACGCATCTGGAACCATTAGATGCAATTATACTTCGTTCGATACTTACCGAACCGAAGAATGCTTTAGTAAAACAGTATAAAAAATTATTTGAGCTGGAAGGAATTAAACTGACTATTGATGAACCCGTACTCGAGTTTATGGTGGAAAAAGCTTTAGAGTATAAATTAGGAGCAAGAGGATTACGTAGTATTTGCGAAAGCATTCTTACAGATGCGATGTATGAACTTCCATCTTTGAATGAAAAAGAATTTAATCTTGATATAGAATATGCCCGACGCAAATTTGATAAGAGTAAATTGAGTATGCTGAAAGTTGCCTAAGTTATTTACAAGGAAATAATAAATGATTTTAGTGCCGGATTTTTATCCGGCATTTTTATTTCCGTTACCTTCAAATATTAATTTATAAAATAAAAGATCATGCAGGAAATAATTGACAAACTAAAATCGGAAGCAGGGCTTACAGATGAACAAGCTGTAAAATCACTTGCAACTATTAAAAGTTATATTGTAGAAAAATTTCCAATGCTGGAAGGAATGGTAAATAATTTTTTCGGTAGCGGATCGGATGAATGATTTTATCCAATGTATGACATCCGCCAATCGGTGAATGGCTTACATACTAACGAATAGCCCTGCATTTCTTACCCCTGGGATTATTAGCTGCCTGGTAAGGTGTCATTGCACTTCGGCATGAAGATTCAATCAATATTATTAAGATCAAAGCAATTATAGTAAATTTTGTTTTCATAGATTCAAATTTATTAAAACAAAAATAACTCACTGCATCCTCTTTTGCATTAGTTAAACTCTGGATAAATATGCTGCATGGTTTTGTAATTTTCGCAATGCCGTGACTCGGAATTGTACGGATAACAAACTATTGAATATACTAAGAAGAAAAAATCAGCTGGCTGATTAAATTAAAACGACTACTTAATTTCCGTTCCTGCGGGGTTTTCATTATTTCCAAATAGCGGAGACCGTCTCATCGGGGTCTGGCCCCGCCGACCCCGATGTATAAGTAACATCAATCCATTTTGCGATTGTAAAATTTGACTACAGTCGCTATAATCAATTTAAAAAATCTAATACATCTTAACAAGAAAAAAAATAGCCCCCCGATGAATCGGGGGGCTTTGCTATTGAAACGAAAACCAACGAAATCCCGCCGGGGCGGGATGTATTTTTATTATTTGCCCATTCAAATGTATTGGTAGGATGAGCTTTTAAGACATGACTTTACTCAAAAACAATCATGATATATGTCAGCAAAACAGAAGCTGATCTTTAATTAAATGCAGTTTCCTTTAATTCCTTGAAAGCTGATATAGCTTTCGGAAATAAAATATTATTCTCGAGGTGCACATGTTGATGTAAATCCAGCTCAAAAGCTTTAAGCGCAGCAAAACTTAGCTTATACGTTGTACAAGCATCATCGGGTGGTGTATAATTATCAGTCAACATACGGATTTCATATAAAAGACTTCCTACATGATCATGCTCTTGCTCCATAACCGTTATGGGTGATTCGAGGTATGTTATGTTCACACCAAATCGTTCCGGTTCGCCCTGGATCTGCTTTTCCAATTCTTTAATTCGGGGGAATAAGATCATCTCTTCTTTTTTCATATGTCCTTCCATACCTTCTTTCACAGCAGCAAACAACTGAAATATTTTAGTTAACTCCGGGTGATGGATGCTATGCTTAGAATTCACTTTTTCCAGGTAACTGAGTATTTGTGGAAGCTCTTTTTTTACATAAGCATGGTGAGTTTGAATTATATAATCCACCAGGGCACTTAAACTTAAGTTTTCAAAATCCATTAAATTTTCTGTCTCATTTTTCTGAGAGAGGGTATTTAATTCAGTTACGATTTCAGAAAGGGGAAGTTGTTTTTCAATGCATGCTTCCTGTAAAGATCGTTTTCCTTTACAGCAAAAATCAAGATCATATTTTTCAAAAACAGAGGCTGCACGGTGATCGCTGTTTACAATCTGCGCCAGGCTTTTTGTCATAAGTTCATTCATAAAAATTTTTTTATAGTGAGTTTAATTAATTACAAATCTTTTTTCCTGAATTTTCGTACAGCTAACCAGACCGGAAGAACAATCCAAAGCAGCATAATACCCACTGTGAAAAGAATACCAGAACCGCTACCAAAAAAATCTTTATACAATGCACCGGTATAACCCATTAAAGCACTTTCATCCATTTTAAGCATTATAAAAATTCTTCCAAGGTCAATCGGATTCAGGGCTGATAACAAAAGAGTTAATTTTTCAAGCGGGTAATCGCTGAAAGAAAAAAGAATCAGTAACACCAATCCGTCATAAATCAATGCAAAATAAAACCAAAGCAATAATGAGAAGCCAATGCCCCTTGCTTTATCCCTTGACAGTACAGATGTAAAAAAAGCAATGGCAGTGAATACAAGTGTCAGACAAGCCCCACTGAATATCAAAGCGAAACCCGTTTCATCTGCTGCAAAAACTAAAACCGGAATACCTACGCCTATAAAAAATGCACTGAGCAATGAAATGCTTACTCCGGCAAATTCACTTAACAGGATTCGTGTCCGGCTCATGGGTTGCGATGACATGAGTTCAATAAACTCGTATGAGTTATAATAATGTATCGTAGTAAATACCAGGCTTACTAATGGCAAAACAATCAGCACTATATTCAGCAGGCTCAGCATTGCTTTACCACTGTTCTCCTCCATCTGAAACATACTGCAAGAAATAATCAACAGAAAAAGAGTATAAGCAATAATAATTTTACTTCTCAGTATGTCATATAAAACATATCGTGATAATTTCATCATCGTTATTGCTTAATAAATTTTTTCATCTTTTTTAAAATCCATTATTTTATCAATCCATTCGTTTGTGAATTTTTCACCTTTCATTATTCTTGCAATTGCCTTACCCAGGCGAATCTCACCGGTTTCTTCCTGCAAAGTTTCTATTTCTTTAAAAAACTGCATTTTACCTTCCTGCATATACATTATATGTGTGGTAAGTTCATCGAGGTCGCTGAGGATATGTGAAGTGATAAGAACAAGTTTTCCTTTCCTTTTTTCTTCGATGATCTTTTCCTTCAAAATTTCAGATGCTAATGGATCAAGCCCGGCTGTTGGCTCATCCAGTATCAAAATAGCCGGGTTAAATAAAAAGGCAACGGCGGCACTTACTTTTTGCCGCGTTCCACCACTTAATGTCCGCATCGGTTTTTCAAATATTTTGTTCAGCTCAAATTTTTCAATTAATGCTTCATCAGTTTGATTACTGCCGGTATTGCGGATATTTCTCAGCATGTCAAACAACTGACCAATTTTCATATTATCCGGATAACGACCTATCTGCG
>JANLSA010000012.1:0-7325 GCA_031362085.1 Bacteroidota bacterium
GTAAAAAACCTGGTTCAAAATTAATTTTTCAAACAAAAAAAACTTACGAATCAATTACGACCAATCTAAAATTTGAAATTTTAAATCTAAAATAAAAATGATTTTATCTGATTCAAGAATCCTGGAAGAAATTAATAAAGGAACAATCAAAATAGTTCCGTACGATCGTGAATGTCTCGGTAGCAACAGTTATGATGTACACCTGGGCAAAACACTGGCAACTTATAAAGAACATATCCTGGATGCAAAAAAACATAACCAGATCGAATTATTTGAAATCCCGGATGAAGGTTTTGTTTTGTACCCGCATATTTTTTATCTCGGCGTTACCGATGAATACACAGAGACACATGCCCATGTTCCTTTCTTAGAAGGTAAATCGTCCACAGGCCGGTTGGGAATTGACATACATGCCACAGCCGGAAAAGGTGATGTTGGTTTTTGTGGCAACTGGACACTGGAAATCTCCGTAAAGCAACCGGTGAAAGTTTATAAAGGCATGCCGATTGGCCAGCTCATTTATTTCCCTGTGGATGGTGAAATAGAAATCAAATACAACGAAAAGAAAAATGCCAAATATAGCGGGCAGCATGATAAACCGGTGGAGAGTATGATGTGGAAGAATAAATTTTAAACGAATGCTCAGTTATTTAATTTCCAAATTGTAAAATTTAAAATACTGGCAAAGCTTACCCAACTTATATAAGGTACCAATAGCCATGCCGCGGTAGTATTGATTTTTGCAAAAGCAAAAATGGTTAAGAGAATCAGCAACCACAAAGCTATTATCTCAACAAGTGCCCATCCAATCTGGTGTTGATAGAAGAAAATGAATGACCAGAAAAAGTTTAATACCAACTGAATTGCAAAAAGTAGAATTGCTGTTCTTTTAATATCGGAGCTCAAAGGAGATTTCCAGATAAGGAAAAGGGCTATACCCATCATAATATATAGTGAAGTCCATACGGGACCAAAAATCCAACTCGGCGGATTCCACGATGGCTTCTGAATTGTCTGATACCAACTTTCAACACCCGTAATGGTAAAAAAACCGCTGGTACTACCAACAATTAAGGGAATAGCAATAGCGATTACTAATTTAAAAATATTGTTCATTTTATTATAACATTTAAAAGTATAAAATGTTTACAGTTTTTCAATCCCAAACTTTTTATAATAGGCAATTAACCATGCCACTACTTCATTATAGGTTTTTTTGCCACCGGGCTGATTATTAGCTTTAAGAAATTCTCCATAGCCCCATGCTATAATTTTTTCAAGCGGGTTGCGGTGCCTGCGGAAAAATTCATATAATTCTTTTCGATCTTTCTTTACAGCAGGATGAAGCTGCTCTATATATTTTTTTGCACTTAAAGAATCTCTTCTCCACAAATCTGGCAATGAATAATTCAGCATATCAAAATAGACTGAATACCGAAAATAAACAGACCCGGATTGTTTAGCTGCAAGATAACCTACAAAATTAGCTTCATTCTCTTTGGCATATCCTAACTGGTGTGCAGCTTCATGGCAACTTACAAAAGATTCAATGGATTGTGGTATGGTAGTATTCACCTGTGCTTCGCCGGAAAAAGGATTATAATAACCCTGGAAACCCAGATAATTTCCTGCATAACTGAATAACGATGGCTTAATTGATTTGCTTTCGTATTTTAAAAAAGAATATTCATTGGTCACCAACTTATATGTTTCGTTGGTTTCAGAAAATAAATTCCGTTTTCTGTTCAAAGATTTTTTTTCACTTGCTGAAATTAAATCTGCATACTGATTCAGGTTTTCATTGATCTTACGAACCAATGTATCCAGATCGGCAGTCGTATATTTTTTTACATCAAGTTTCAGTTGATAAGCGATTCCCTGCCGGTTATAATTTAAACCCCAAAACAAATTGAACAGTACATACACAAAAAGAAAAAAGAAAATACTTTGCTGAAGCCCCGTCACTAAATACTGACGGCTGAATTTCTTTTTCCAAATTATTTTTATCAGTTGAACTGTTTTGTAAAAAATGATGAGAATCAAAAAAGCATAAAAGAGATCGCCTATGCTAAAAGGAATCCAACCGAATAATACACGTTGAACTTTCGAAATAACAGGGTAAACTCCTTTGGAATAATATTTTTCAATTATGGCAGGATAAAGCGATACCCACTTAATTAAAATGACTGAAAGTATGAGAAATACCCAACTTTTGCTTTTCATGAGGACAGAAAATATCCGGGCTATCAGTTTTTGCAATTTGAATGGGTTTATTTAAAAATAGAGGGCTAAAATAAGCAAGAGTCTTTAAAAATAATTTTAATTCATTCCCGTATTTAGGGCCTAAACCCCTACCTTTGCGACCCTTATTTCAGGATAAAAAGACGAAGAAATGCCGCACCGCAGGGAATTTGAAATAGCATTTGTAGGATTGAAACCCGGTGTACATGAGTTCAGTTATGAAATATCGGACAAGTTCTTTGCAACATACGATGAGCAGGACTTTAAAAACTGCAAAGCCCACATAAATCTATGGCTCGATAAAAAGAGCAGTTTTATGAACCTCAAGTTTGAAATAGGTGGCACTATGGAAGTAAGTTGTGACCGGTGCAACAGCAATCTTCCGCTTGAATTGTGGGATGAGTTCAACATTATTGTAAAAATGGTGGAAGAACCCGAGGTAATGAATCAGCAGGAAGAAGATCCGGATGTGTATTATATCAGCCAGGGCGAAAGCCATTTTGATATTTCCAACTGGATTTATGAATTTATCGTTTTAAGTATTCCAATGCTTAAGACATGCGGTTACGAAAAAATGGATGGGCCATTATGTAACCAATCGGCTTTAGAAGCCCTGAAAAAATTAGAAACGGAAGAAAAGAAAGAAGTAGAAAAAGAAAATCCGATTTGGAAAGGGTTGGAAAAATTTAAAGACTTTGAAAATTAAGAGTACAAATTGTAAGCAAGATAAATATATTTTAAACAGATTTTAATACTTGAGTTATGCCAAATCCCAAAAGACGACACAGTCAGCAACGCAGCGCAAAACGCAGAACACACTATAAAGCTACTTCTGCCACATTATCTACCGACAGCACCACAGGTGAAACACATGTACGTCACCGTGCACATGCAAGTGAAGGTAAATTATACTATAAAGGAAAAGTAGTAGTAGAAAAATCGCAGATTAAATAAAGACGTTAAGCGTTTTTATTCTATAAATTTTCATTGAAAAAATTCGATGAAATTGACTTCCCCGGAAAAGATTTGTTGAAAAACAGTCGAACGGGGAATTTGTATTTAATAGAATTAGTACATTGTAGCCACTTATGAATATAGCACTTGATATGATGGGTGGAGATTTTGCCCCACTGGAAGCTGTAAGAGGCGTAAAAGAATTTCTTGAAGAAAACAAAGTACCTGTTCAGTTGTTTTTAATTGGCGATAAAGAACAAATAGAAAAACATCTTTCGGAAAATCAAACACCCCAAACTCAATTACACATAATCCATGCATCACAGGTTATCGGCATGCATGAGCATCCTACAAAAGCATTACGGGAAAAGAAAGATTCATCGATTGCCATTGGCTTTCATTTATTAGCTACCGGCAAAACGGATGCATTTATAAGTGCAGGTAATACCGGTGCTATGCTGGTTGGTGCCTTATTTAGTATAAAAGCGTTGGAAGGAGTAATAAGGCCAACGATCTCTACCATCATTCCTAAAGAAAATGGTGGCACCGGGCTATTATTAGATGTCGGATTAAATGCTGACTGCAAACCCGAGCAACTGAATCAGTTTGCAACAATGGGTTCTGTTTTTGCACAATTAATTCTGGGAATTGAACATCCTAAAGTGGGCTTGATGAATGTAGGTGAAGAAGAGGGAAAAGGAAACCTTCTTACACAAGCCACCTATCCACTACTGAAAGAAAATAAACATATCAATTTTATCGGAAACATTGAAGGCCGAGATGTATTGCTTGATAAAGCCGATGTGATGGTTTGCGAAGGATTTACCGGAAATATTATTTTGAAAATGGCAGAGTCCTTATACGATATTACGCAACGAAAAAATATCCAGCACGAATATTTTAATCGTTTTAATTTTGAAAATTATGGAGGCACACCTGTGCTGGGTGTAAACAAGCCCGTCATTATTGGACATGGTATTTCGCAGGCTAAGGCATTTAAAAATATGATAGGAGTTGCCTGTAAGATGATTGAGAAAAATGTGTTGGCGAAGATGAAGGAAGAATTGATGCCCTGAAATAATAAACACTGCAAAATAGTTTTGCATTATTAGCGTTTTAACTAATTAGAGATTTAAATAACCAATTTCAGTGAGATTCTTATTCATATCAATCATTACTTGTTTCTGTTTTTCAGCAGATGCCCAACCCTATCATACTAATTTTGAAGCATCTGCTATTTCTTATACCCCTTCGACAAAAACATTTTTCTACAAATTAGGAGAAAGAATGCTTCCCATTAAAGTAAAACAGTATGGCGATGTAGATGATTTGATTTTTATTAATATGCATGATGATGAAAATAGTTCCGTTGAAGCAACCAAAACACTACTGGAAAAAAGGGGCGGGTTGTTGATTGAAGTAGATAATTTTCAAAAACGAAATATTAAATTTAAATTGGGAACTCTGACATTTCAATTTGACCCCAACCGGATTTTTACCCGTGATGGTATTTACCAAACTTTACAACACCAAAACAAAAGGATACATGAACGGGCAGTCAATGAAGTTGAAAAATTTGGTCAATGGCTTCTAAGTTTAATTCCAGAAAACCCGAAATGTGTGATTGCATTGCATAATAACACAGAGGGAAATTTTACAATAAAAAATTATCTGCCCGATGGCGACAGAAAAGATGATGCAAGAAATCTGAATATTTCTGACCTTCAGGATATTGATGATTTTTTTATTACAACCGATGAAAACATATTCAGCAGTATGAAAGAAGCAGGTTATAACATCATGCTGCAGGATAATATCAATGCCAGAAAAGACGGATCGTTAAGTATGTATTGCGGTGAAAAAAATATGTCGTATGTAAATCTTGAAACGCAGCATGGTAAAGTGGCGCAATACAAGGAAATGATGGAAAAATTATTAGATTTCCTGGACAAGCCAATTCAAAACTTTATCACTTATAATTTTCAGATACTTTCAAAAGATTTCAATAATGAAGCAAATCTGAATACCGGTATCAAAATTTATTTCAACGAAAAAGAAGTTGGCAAAATATCTTCAATTGAATTGACAGATGATAAAGAAGTTATCAAAGGAAAGCTTTCAATGCATACTGATTTTCCAATTTACTCCAACTCAGATTTCTTTTTGATTCAGCAATTAACCGGCGACCCTATTATTGAAATAAGGATTGACCCCACACGGGAGAAAACTCCTATTATTGATTTTGAAAACCACATAGTCAAATTATACCTGAAATAAAAAAGCCTCCGAATTAAATCGAAGGCTTCTTCTGTGATCCCGCTGGGACTCGAACCCAGGGCCCCATCATTAAAAGTGATGTGCTCTACCAACTGAGCTACGAGATCTCCTCAATAATTCTTTCAAATTACCGTTCCTTAAAAAGGAGTGCAAAAATACAGGCTCAGCCCTTTCACACCAAATAAAATTCTTTATCTTATCAACATAATTTCTGCCATATTCTTCTCGTTCAGCGATTCATCATTTACAAAGAATTAAAACTCTATTCATTTTTCAAGTAGGTTTGCTGTTTCAATAAATTTTATGCAGAATTTTTTTAATAATAAAGTTGTTGTCGTTACGGGCGGCACCGATGGCATTGGTAAAGCATTGGTTATTGAGTTGCTCAGCCGTGGGGCAAAAGTTGCTACCTGTGGCCGTAATAATGATAAACTGTATCAATTACAAAGCGAATTTCCTTCTGCACCACTTCATACAATGGTTTGCGATGTGTCGGTTGAGCATGATTGCATCCGGTTTATTGAAACAACTATAAAATTTTTTGGAGGTATCGATGTTATTATCAATAATGCTGGTATGAGTATGCGGGCATTAATGAAAGATGCTACAACCGAAGTGATAAAAAAAATTATGGACATCAATTTTATGGGTGTCGTGTATTGTACCAAGGCCGCATTACAATCCATAATAGACCGAAAAGGAACTATTGTTGGCGTATCATCACCAGCCGGCTACCGGGGTTTACCGGGCCGCAGTGGATACAGTGCCAGCAAACATGCATTGCAAGGTTGGCTCGAATCGTTGAGAACAGAATTGATGGATGAAGGTGTAAACGTAATGTGGGTTTGCCCAGGCTTTACGGCTTCCAATATTCGTTATGCTGCACTTAATAAAGATTCAAAAAGCCAGGGCCATACGACAATGGATGAAGGAAAAATGATGACTGCCGAAGAATGTACATTACATATTTTAAATGCAATTGAAAAAAGAAAACGGACGCTGGTACTTACATTTACCGGCAAGCGGGCCGTATTTTTAAATAAATTTTTCCCGGCATGGACAGATAAATTAATTCATAAATTTTATTTCAAAGAGGGAAAGTTGATTAAATGAAAGCTACAAATAGTCAATAATAAATGTTCTTCAATATTAAATTTGCAATCTTAAATAACTAAATGCCATTACTCACACTCACTTCAGACATCGGTAGCCGGGATTATCTGGTGAGTGCCATCAAAGCACAACTGCTTCAAACAAATGAGCAGTTCAATATTATTGATATCTCGCACCAGATTCCTCCTTTCAATTATCCGCAGGCTGCGTACATATGCCGGAGTGCTGTTCATCATTTTCCGGAATTCTCCTTCCATATTATTCTTGTAAATTTATTTGAAACAAAACCCGTTCGTTTATTACTGGCATTTCATAAAAATCAATATTACTTATGTGCTGATAATGGTTTACTGCCAATGATATTGGAGGAAAAACCTGAACTGGTAATTGAAATCCCTTTGGAGAAAGATGCTGCGACAAACACAATCTATTTAACGGGGGTAATGGGCGATACCATTAATAAATTGATTAACGGCACATCGATACAAACGATCGGCATTGCAGATGTAAATTATATTCAAAAAAATTCATGGCAACCTTTACCAGGAGAGAACTGGATAGAAGGATTGATCATT
This sequence comes from Bacteroidota bacterium, assembly GCA_031362085.1. Classification (GTDB taxonomy): domain Bacteria; phylum Bacteroidota; class Bacteroidia; order Chitinophagales; family Chitinophagaceae; genus VBAR01. Next base: position 7,161 of record JANLSA010000012.1, read on the forward strand.
TTCATTGATAATTTTGAAAATGTAATCATTAATATTACCCGCAGTTATTTTGAAGAACAAAGAAAGGGGAGAAATTTCAGAATCGTTTTTAAACGGGATGAAGTAATAACCAAAATCAGTGAGACCTATGCCGATGTTGAAGAAGGTGAAAAACTTGCTTTTTTT
>JANLSA010000053.1:0-2640 GCA_031362085.1 Bacteroidota bacterium
CCCTCAATTGCTCCTGCATTTATGCTGGGGATAATAATAAATAAAATTATTTGATTCATTTTTTTCCCCCGGTTAAAACCGGGGGCAATTCATCAACTCCTGATCGTTGAACATTCTCTTTTATCATGAGGTTGAAACCGGGGGCAATTCATCAACTCCTGATCGTTGAACACTTCCCATTTATTAAGAGGCCCTCAATTGCCCCTGCATTTATGCTGGGGATAATAATAAATAAAATAATTGATTCATTTTTTTATCATGAGGTTAAAACCGGGGGCAATTTATTAACCCCTCATCATTGAACATTTTCCATTTATTAAGAGGCCCTCAATTGCTCCTGCATTTATGCCGGGGATATTAATTAATATGATCAGTGAACCTGTTTTCATTTTTCCCCCGGTTAAAACCGGGGGCACTTCATTAACTCCTGATAGTTGAACATTTTCCATTTATCATGAGGCCCTCAATTGCCCCTGCATTTATGCTGGGGATAATAATTATTATGATCAGTATGCCGTCAAATAAAGGAGCTATTTAAAAAAATACCAATTTAGTGTGTTTATTATTGTTAGCTAATTGTGTGAGGCCAGGCAATTCACCAGTATCAATTAGTCACAACCCTAAAAAGGCTGACCATGCGTTAAACTGATCAACCAACTTGCAAACCTGGGAAATGGTTTTACGATTGTCAATAATATATTGGATAAGGTTGCATTTCCAAAAAATCGCTGTAAGATACGACCCGTGATCAACCGCTTTCCAAAATGTTTTTCCCATTGCTGGGTATACTGCTGTTCTAAATCAAACCGGTTAATATTTCCAATTAAAAAATCATTTATCTGCTCAAAAGCAAGTTTGCTGCCATGAAGCGCCATACTCATTCCATTGCCACATAAGGGCGTTATCATGCCGGCAGCATCCCCAATCAGTAATACATGATTTTCTACCTGTGTTTTTTTATTGAAAGATATTCGTGAAATCGTAACAGGTTCATCATATAAAAATTCGGCTGTTGAAAAGATCTGATATAAAAACGGGTTTTTCATCAGAATATTCTTTTCTGCTTTATGTATATCGTTCTGGTTACGCCGGAGATTGTGTGCAGTTGTTAAATAGCAGAGGCAATACTTATTATCTTCAATTTGAGAAATTCCGCAATATCCATTTTCAAAATTATGCAACGCAATCAAATCAGACGGATGTGCAACACGAATATGATATTTTACACCCACATAATGATTAAGTTTATTAGGTTTCTTTTTAGTAAACTGCCGCTTCCATTTTACATCCAAATTACTTCTCTTCCCAAATGTACCTGCTGCCACCTTTACTTCAAACTCTCCTTTATTAGTAAAAATAATAAACTGGTTATTACGGAATACAACATCCATTACCCGTGTATCTTCGCGAACGGTCACACCTTCTTTTCGGGCAATGCCTGCAAGTGTATGATCTAATGTATACCTGCTGATACCAAATCCACCAAGTGGAAGTGGATGCTCAATAAAATTTCCATTAGGAGCGCTGATAAGTACACGGTTTATTTGTGGCAATTGCATATCGCTCAGCGAAACACCCAAATCCTGTAAAAAATTCCAACTTTCATGACTTATATACTCACCACATACTTTATGAAAAGGATATTGTTCTCTTTCAAATAATATTACTTTATATCCAGCCCGGGCACATTGAATAGATAAGGAAAGGCCGGCAAGCCCCCCTCCGATCACTGCAATTTCGTAGGTAGTTTCTACACTCATTGTTTATGAAAATAACAAAATTAGTTCGGGAAAATTTTATGATAAAAATATATTGAGCTGAATCACTCAATACTCCTTTAATAATTGATTACTACAACAATTCGTTTTACTCGTTATAGTTGACTAACCATCTGAAAGCCCATTTCCATTGCAATTTATAATTTGTAATTTCCGCCTGCAGCAGCAAACGCTTCCATTCATTTCTTTTAAATCCTCTTAAAACAGATAATGGAGCATCATTCTTTACCAAATAACTTTTAGAAAAAAAAAAGGTAAGAAATTTAATAGAAAAATAAGCGGCCGGATGCCGGTGCAGGTCATTAATAAAAAAACCTATGTCCGCATTCTTTTTCATCCATCTTAATTGTTCAACCAATGCCTGATCTTTAAAATGGTGGCAAAAAAGTGACGAAAAAATAATATCTGGCTTGGTTGAAAATTGAACGTCAGTATAATCGCTTACTATCCATTCAACATTCAATAATTTATTATTCTCCCGCGCAAACTGAATACAGTCTTTATTCAGATCAATTCCAATAAAACGAGCAGATAACTTTCTTTTTTTACACCATTGCTGTATGGCGCTCAAATTATCGCCTCCGCCGCAACCAATTTCACAAATCAATAATGGTTTGGAACTAACGTCCGATTTAAAACGTTTCGACAAAACAGCTTTTAAACCAGCAATGGTAATCGAGTGCCCCCCAAGATATTTATTAATGATATTTAACTCAATCATATTTTTACGGATATCCTCAAACGGGATATCAGTACGATCCAGTAATTCTGTTTTAGAAGAGCGATGAGAAAAAAAAGTCATTAGTACGTTGCTATAAATGTTTCCATTGTTAAACCGGGTCCAAACGCAGCCGCAAAAACA
>JANLSA010000354.1:0-1532 GCA_031362085.1 Bacteroidota bacterium
TGTAGATGTACAGGAACTGGTCAAAGACAAGCCTGAAGTTCACGGCACGGAAGTAAAAGAAAGTGATATAACAATAACCAATCCATTAAATGCTGAATGGGTAACTACGGGTAAGGCTACCTATGAATTGAAATGCCAGAGTTGCCACCGCCTGACTGAAGAAAAATTAGTAGGACCCGGTTGGAAAAATGTTACTACCCGGAGAAAGCCCGTTTGGATTTTGAATATGGCTACGAATGTGGAGATGATGCTTGAAAAAGATGCGGAAGCACAAAAATTACTGGAGTTATGTATGGTGCGTATGCCTAATCAGAATCTTTCGTTGGATGATGCACGAAAAATACTTGAATTTATGCGCAGCAACGACGGAGAAAAATAAATGAATTATAAAAATGATTTTAATAACTGCTAAATATTAATATATGAAATCTCGATTTAAAATTTTATTTACAGCTGCAACAATACTTTTTGTCTCAATACAAAGTTGCAAGCCAAAAGGAACTCAATCTGCTGTCAGTGGAAATGCTGCATCAAAAGTTTATGTAGCACCAGGGAAGTATGATGAGTTCTATAGCTTTGTTTCCGGTGGTTTCAGCGGGCAAATGTCTGTATATGGATTACCATCAGGCCGTTTACTCCGCGTTATTCCCGTCTTTTCTGTAGATCCGGAAAAAAGTTATGGTTACAGTGAAGAAAGTAAACCTATGCTGAATACCTCGAACGGTTTAATTCCCTGGGATGATCTACACCATATTGCTTTATCACAAACAGATGGCATACATGATGGACGTTGGGTTTTTGGTAATGCGAACAATACACCACGAATAGCACGTATTGATCTGAAAACTTTTCGTACGGCTGAGATTCTGGAGATTCCTAACAGTGCAGGCAATCACTCCTCACCATTCATCACAGAAAACTCAGAGTATGTAGTAGCGGGCACCCGCTTTAGTGTTCCTATCGGTGATAAACAGGATGTAGCTATAAATTCATACAAAGAAAACTTTAAAGGCACTATCAGTTTTATAGGAATTGATAAAACAACCGGCGGTATGAATATAAGTTTTCAGATACTTACACCCGGTATCAACTTCGACCTGGCCCGTGCAGGAAAAGGAAAATCACATGGTTGGTTTTTCTTTAGTTGTTATAATTCAGAAAAGGCCAATACACTACTGGAAGTAAATGCTTCTCAAAAAGACAAGGATTTTATAATGGCAGTAAACTGGAAGAAGGCAGAGGAGTATGTAAAAGCCGGAAAGGGAATGAAAAAATCTGTACGGTATGCACATAATGTTTATGATGATAAAAAACATATGGCTATTTCAACAATTGAAACAGAAGTGCTGATGCTGGATCCAAAAGATTGCCCCGATATGATTTATTTTATGCCTTGTCCTAAATCACCGCACGGTTGTGACACTGATCCAACTGGTGAGTACATTGTAGGCAGTGGTAAACTAGCAGCCACAATACCCGTGTTTTCTTTTACTAAAATTCAGGCTGCTATTGCTGCTAAAAATTATGATGGA
>JANLSA010000088.1:0-4290 GCA_031362085.1 Bacteroidota bacterium
TGTTTTTATTGATTCATGGGAACGGGGCGATGAAAAACAAAAAAATGCTGCTGAGTTTATTTCAAGCAACAAATATACGTTTCAGGTACTGATGGATAATGATGATAAAGTGATTACTGAATTTAAAGTAGATGGCATACCCACTAAATTTGTAATTGATAAAAAAGGAATGATCCGCTTTAAAGCAATTGGTTTTGATGGCAGCGATGATAAACTGATGAGTGAATTAACAGCCATGATTGATATGGCAAGTAAAGAAGCTGCTCCAAAAGCATTTTAAAAGAAAAACTGCTTTTTTATAAACAGGCTGAATCAATAGTTATTTTTAACCGCAAAGGACACTAAGATTACGCAAAGGGCGCAAAGAGCAAACAATTAAAGAATGATGCTTTGCGTACTTTGCGTTTTTTGCTTTGTGTTCTTTGCGGTTAGTTTTTATACCTTCCTTAAACAAGCTCGTTTTATTTTAAAGACTCCCGCAATGCTTTTACTTCAGCAGCATCAATAAAATTATTCTGATAGCTTTCTTCTGAATTGGCAAAGCCCGGATGTATAAACTGCATCGGACTTTTTATTTTACTTCTGAGTGAAGAATGAAATTCAGTACAGCCGGTTTTTTCTGCAATCATTTTTATATTTTCTTTTCTCAATCCGCTGCCGGGCATAATGATGATTCGTTCATCTGCTTTTTTATTTAGTGCCGCTACTAAATCAACTCCATCCACAACAGAAGGCATTTGCCCGGAAGTAAGAATTCTTTCACAACCAATTTCAATCAATTCTTCCAACGCCTCAAATGCATCTTTGCACCTGTCAAATGCACGGTGAAATGTGACACCCATTGGGTAAGCCAGTTCTACCAGTTCAGCAGTTCTTGCAATATCAATAGTTCCATCCATATTTAATAATCCCACCACTACCCCATCGCACCCCAGTTCTTTACACAGGCGTATATCATTACTCATCATTTCAAATTCATCTTTGCTGTATAAAAAATCTCCGCCCCGCGGACGAATGATTGGGTATAACAAAACATCAAACGCTTCCCTGCATTTTTTTATTTGTGAGTAGGGTGGCGTAGTTCCGCCCTCAGCAAGATTGGCGCATAATTCTATTCTATCTGCACCGCCTTCCACTGCCGATTTAGTTGTATTAAAATCTGAAGTAGCAATTTCAATTATAAAATTCTTCAGTTCACTCATAATTTTATAAAATTAAAAAAGCCTGACCCGCAAAACGAAATCAGACTTATATTAAAAATTTATTCCAATTAATCCCACTCATTACTCACTACTAACTACTAACTACTAACTACTCACCATTCACTACTCACCATTCACTATTCACTATTCACTATTGACTACTAGTTCTCAAGGCTCCTAAAATCCACCGGCACCAGCTTACTCACACCGGGTTCCTGCATTGTTACTCCATAAATAACATCAACCGTACTCATCGTCATTTTATTGTGGGTAACAACGATGAACTGCGAGTTATCACTAAACTGGCGAATCATATTGGTAAACTTGCCTACGTTTGCATCATCCAACGGAGCATCCACCTCATCCAGAATACAGAATGGTGCTGGCTTGATTAAATAGATTGCAAAGAGTAATGCAGTTGCTGTTAATGTTCTTTCGCCACCGCTTAGCTGAGTTAATGATGTTGGTCTTTTACCTTTTGGTTTTGCAATTACATCGATTCCGGTTTCAGCAAGATTATCCGGATTTTCCAAAACCAAATCACACTGATCATCTTCTGTAAACAAGGTTTGAAATACTTTTTGAAAATGACCCCGTACGGTGTTGAATGTTTCTAAAAATTTTTGATTGGCAGTTAACTCTACTTCTTCAATCGTTTTAAGTAAACTTTCTTTTGCTGTCACCAAATCATTCCGTTGCTCTACAATAAAATCATAACGCTTCTTCATTTCGGTATAGGCTTCTATTGCTGTCGGGTTTACTTCGCCCAGGTTCTCCAACCGTTTTTTCATCCGGTCACTTTTCTCCTGCAACTCTTCGACGGGAGTATCACCGGTTCTTGCATCGCCTAATACATCTTCAATATTTATTCTAAACTCCACAAGCATTCTTTCTTTCATACCTGCCAACTGAAGTTTCAAATCATTGAGTTTATCTTTTATTTCGCCCAACAAATGTTCTGTCTGCTCTTTTTCTTTTAGTTTATGGCGAAGCTGACTTTCTTTCTCATTCAGTTCATTCCGGAAATTATAATACGCCTGATCGGCTTCATTCAATTTCTTTTCTTCATCTTCCTTACCATGCATCAGTTGATGTAAACTTTCTTCCAGCAACTTAAATTCTTCTTCAGATTGATTGATGTTTTGTGAAGTTTCCGTAAGCTGCTCCGTATTTGATTCAATCTGCCTGTTTAAATCCTGTAACTGATTATTTTTAAATTCAAGTTCTTGTTTCAGTGAACTGATTTTGCTTTGTTGTTTTGTAGCTGTTAAATTCGATTCATTATAAGCCGCATTAGCGGTATTATAATCTGCTTCTGCAGATTTAAACGTTTCTTCTGCATCAGAAAATTGAACTGCTATTACTTGTAATTGTTGTAAAAAATTGGCTAACTCATTTCTTACTCCTTCTACCGAACTGTTTGTTTGTTGCATTTGTAAACCCAATTCTTCCACCTTATGCTGGCTGCTGTTTTGTGAAGCATGTAAATTTTCTAATTTATTCTGCAAGGCAAATACCTGGTTGGTAAGTGTGGAAATTTCCTGCTCGGTATCACGGATTGCGGATTCCCGCAGGTCTTCATTAAATGCAATCACTTCATTATGGCGTGCCTGAATATCGGCACGTAACAATTCTACTACAGCATCCTGAACACTTATTTCTTCCTGTAATTTTTCCAGATTTTTTACACGGCCTATTTTATTCCCTTCAAAGAGACCAACACTTCCACCCGTAAGTGAATATTTCCCTTTTACATACCGTCCGTTTTTCTCTATTACCACAAAGCCATTACTGTTTTGTAACGCATCTTCATTATCGGCAATAAATACATTGCTTAATAAATGTTCGGCAAGACATTTATATTTTTCATCTACTTCCACTACGGATAGTGCAGGTATCCCTCCTTCCAGTTGATGCACATTCGTATCATTGGAAAGATTTGTTGCTAATTTATCAAGCAAAAAGAAATTGGCTTTCCCTTTTTTATTTTCATCTAATAAATGTACAGCTTGCAAACCCGCCTGAAGATTTTCTACTACATAATAATTCAGGTAGGGTTCCAATACATTTTCCAAAGCAGTTCTGTATTCTTCTTTTACATACAGGATATCCGAGAGTATGGGTGAATGATAATTCCAGTTACTGTTGTTATGCAAAAATTTTACGCTATCCGGATAGCCTTCCATTGAATCAATCATACTTTTCAGCAAATCATGTTCATTCTTTTTTGAATCCAGCTTACGGTTTTCTTCAGCCAGTCTATTTCTCAACACATCCAATACAGATTGTGTTTGTAAAATCTGATCTTTGGTATTATCCTGGTGATGCTGCAACTGCTCCAGGTCAACCCGTTTAATGCCCAGTTCTTTTTCTTTTATCACTCGTTCACTTTCCAGGTGATTGCGATGTTCATCGCGGTGCTTTCTTTCCTCTTCTATCTGACCAATCATTCTTTGCAGGTTAGAAACAGAAGTATCGGCTACTGCAACTTTTTTCTCTGCATCAAATTGGCTGCGTTGTACCTGTTGTTGTTCATTCCGATGCTGATCAACTGCTAATCTTTTTTCGTCAAGTATATTTCTTTTTTCATCGGCTGCCTGGCGTAATCTGTTCAACTCATCCTGCAATTGAATTAATCGTTGTTCTTCTTCCTGCAATTGTGATGTAGTGAATTGAATTCCTTCCTCCACTCCTTTTTGTTGTCCACCGGCTTTTTGCAAAAATTCTTTCAGTCCGTTTTCTTTTTCTTTTAAATGTGCAATTCGCTGTGCCGAAAGATTTTTTTCATTTTCTTTTGTACGCACCTGTTGCACCATTTCATTAAATGCTAACTGCATTTGCTGCAATTGCTTTTCTTTTTCTATTAATGAAAGCCTTTCATTTTCTAATCTTGCTTCTTCATTTTTTATTTCCGTTTCAGCTTTCAGTCTTTTATCGGTTTCTTCATCATGCTGCAGGTTTAAATCTTTGTAGGTGATATTAAATCCTTCCAACGCAGCTTTTGCCAATTCAATACTTACTTCACGATATTCTTTTTTGATCTCGTGGTATTTCTCCGCTTTCTTAGCCTGGCTCTCCAAACTTTTTA
>JANLSA010000103.1:0-2557 GCA_031362085.1 Bacteroidota bacterium
GGAGGGGCAGGGGTGGGTTATCTCTTTTTCTGGATATCGGATTTTCTAATACATCTCTTTTTCGTTTCACAAATTCGTTTACTCCATGTTCTTTTTCATAATCCAAAATCCATCTGATAATTTCCTTAACCGCTGCATCCACTTTATTTAAAATCAGCATCGCATCAAATCGAATAAACTTTACATAAAACGATTCGAGTTCTTTCTGCCTCATCACATCATTCAACTTTACTTTTTCGTCTTCATGAGTGATGCCGTCAATTTCTAGTACTAATAACAAGTCTTTACAATAAAAATCAACAATATAATTTCCGATGGGCCGCTGCCTGTCGAAATCATACCCCATTATTTTCCCGTCTTTCAATTCATTCCATAATAAAACTTCAGAATATGTCATATTCTTTCTGAGCTTATTCGCTAAATCTTTCAACTTTGGATTGTATGGTATTATATTTCTTTTCACGGTTACACACCCCAATTTCCCATAATATAGTTTCTACTAAATTCACCCCTCCAAGGAGGGGACGGCTTCTTTATTTCAAATATTTCTATACTTCACTTTTAAGATCTCTATTTAATAATCTTACCAATCCTGTTTGCATTCTCCATCAACTCAACTAAATATTCATAATTCTCTTTTTCCAGTGATGCTTTAAATTTTCGTAACTGGCTTATATGCTCATTCAAAACATCTAAAACATTTTCTCTGTTCTGCATAAAAATCGGGGCCCACATAGCAGGGTTGCTTTTTGCCAGCCTCACTGTACTTTCAAAACCGGCAGAGGCTAATTCAAAAATGGCATTCTCTTCTTTTTCTTTTTCCAATACCGTATTTGCCAATGCAAAAGATGTGATATGCGATATATGACTGATATAGGCTGTATGCACATCATGATCATCTGCATTCATATAAAGTATATGCATGCCGAGCTGACGGTAAATATTTTCAATGATTGATACCGCATCAGCATCACTTTTTTCTTTTTCACAAATTACACAGGCCCGTCCGGTAAATGCATCCCGAACAGCAGCTTCGGGGCCACTATACTCTGTTCCCCACATGGGATGTGTAGCTACAAATCTTTTCCGCATCGGATGATTGGAAAGTGTAGAACACAATAGATGTTTGGTAGAGCCGGCATCAGCCACAAACTGTTCATCCTTTATCAAATCCATAATTGTTTTCATAACCGGCACTGTTACATCCACCGGTATAGCTACATATATTAAATCACTTTTCTTTACTGCTTCTTCAAGGGGCAATATTTCATCAATGATTCCCAGCTCTAATGCTTTTTTTGCACTTGCTTCGGTACGGCTTACTCCAATAATATGTTTTGCAAGTCCTTTTTCTTTTAAGGACAATGCAAAAGAACCACTGATTAAACCCACACCGACTATCGTTACATTATTAAACATCTTAATTTATTATTGACTTTATACGCTGAATACTTTCTTCAAATTTTTCAACCGGGCTGCATAGACTCACCCGGATAAATTTATTACCTGCACTTCCAAAAATTCCGCCGGGGGTTATGAACACACCACATTGATTTAAAATTTTATCACTTAACATTCCTCCTATTCCTAATGAATGCTTCTTAAGTCCCGCATTTTGCGGGATTGGGGAGGCTGCCCATACAAACATGCCAGCTTGTTGTTTTGAATAATTGCATTTTAATAAATCAAGCAATTCAAAAACTTTTATTCTTCTTTCATTATAAATTTTATTTACTTCATCATGCCAATCTTTACCAAGCGTCAATGCTTTTGCAGCTGCTAACTGAATTGGTAAAAACATACCACTGTCCATATTGCTTTTAAAACGAAGTACTTCTTCAACTCTTTCTTTTGCACCGCAAAGCATTCCTACTCTCCACCCAGCCATATTATGCGACTTGCTTAATGAATTTAATTCAATCACACAATCCTTTGCCCCATCCACACTTAATAAACTCATTGGATTTTCATTCAGAATAAAACTATATGGATTATCATGAACGATCAGGATTTTATTTTTCTTTCCAAACGCCACTAATTTTTCAAACAACTCTTTCGTGGGCAACTGCCCTGTTGGCATTTGAGGATAATTGACAAACATCAGCTTCACTTTTTTCAGCTTACTTTTTTCCAACTTGCCAAAATCCGGTTCATAATTATTCTTTGCTCTTAATTTATACTCCACACATTTACCACCAGCTAATTTTACAGCACTGGTGTATGTTGGATAACCTGGATTTGGAACCAACACTTCATCACCTTTATTCAAATAAGTCATACAGATATGCATGATGCCTTCTTTGCTTCCTATCAACGGCAGTACATCTGAATCAGGATTCAAATCCACTCCATACCATTTCTTATACCAGTTCGAAATAGAATTTCGAAGTACAGGTGAACCTTTGTAAGACTGATAAGCATGAACATTCGGCTTCGCAGCTTCTTCCTGTAATATTTTTATCACATCAGGATGCGGTGGTAAATCAGGGCTGCCAATTCCAAGGTTAAGAACATTCTTACCCTGCTTATTCAGTTCATCTATCTCTCTCAGTTTTTG